>CAYUXD010000089.1:0-8435 GCA_964448655.1 uncultured Eubacteriales bacterium | reverse complement strand
TTGTAGGGGCTTGATTCATATTTTGTAGGGGCTTGATTCATCAAGCCCACCTTTTGATATGTATAGGTTCGATTCATCATACCATGCCTTAATTTGCATGATAAAATGTGTGTTTGATAAATCAAACACCTACAGAAGAAAAAACTTGAAATAAACGAATATTATAAAATAAAACCGAAAATAATGTTAATCTGTATAATCCGCAGGTCAATTTAAGTTTGGAGATTAAAAATGGTTAAATTTTTATTATGGCTAATTTTATTAGTAATCTGCTGGCCCCTTGCTCTTCTGGCGCTCCTGCTCTATCCTATTGTCTGGCTTCTTCTCATTCCGTTCAGGCTTGTTGGCATCACAGTGAGTGCTGTACTGGATTTATTTAAATCAGTCATAACGCTTCCCGCCAGGGTTTTGAGAGGTGGGAGAAAGTAATAACACCAATTCTCGAAGGAACTTTCCGATGTGGCAGCGCCTAAAGAAAAAGCTGAAGGGTAAGGCACCCGTCAAAAAAAAACATGTTGAACCGGAAAAACCTATTCCCGATGAGCTTTCCCTTTCAGGTATGAGAGATAGACATGTCTCTCCGCTCAATTCTAAGGTCTGGCGTTTTGTTCTGCTTGTTTCAGCCGGCTGTATTGTTACCTGGATTCTACAGATTCTGTTTGGTTTATACCGTCCTGTCGTTGTCTGGATTGTGGCTCTTGTAGCCGGTGCATCCTGGGTGGTAGCCATCAGGATGCTTCTTCTTGAGTCCCGGCTTAAGAAATTCTGGATCGTGTGGCTATCAGGTGGCGCCCTTTTTATTTTTCTTATCAGGTCCTCCGGAGGAATCTGGATTGCTTCCATTTCTTTCGCCTTTGTTTTCCTCCTTTTCCGCCGTTACAGGCCCTACCGGCATCTGACTTCTCGCCGCCTTAGCGGCTTATTCTTGATTGGCTTTGTCATACTCATTCTGCTTATTTCGGCTTGGATTTTAGCTAAGCAGGAAGCGCCTGTCCAACCTCAACCAGCGGATCCTGCTTCGATTTCTGCAAAGCCTAATAGCTTTGTCGTTCTTGGACATAACCTTGCCAAGTATTCCCTCTGGTCGCTTCAGCTTTTCTGGCTTTTCAGCCTTCTTCATCTTTTTTTCGCCATACGCCTTCATTTCATGAGACTGAAGCCAAAACTGGCCGTAAGCGCTTTTCTGATTGCGGTTGTACCTCTTTTTCTTGTTTTTATCATGGGCCTTCTCACCCTATACAGCATCCTGGGTGAAAGCCGGGCTGCTCGAGCCATAACAATCATGGAGGACTGGGCAAACCTGGCAGTCCTGGACGAAAACTTCATCCAGACAATCTCTGGTCGGTCTTTTCTTTACGATATTGATGGAAAAAAAATTCAGGAGAGAGGGAATGAGCCTGCCTGGCTGCCCGGATTTCTCTCATTTTTGAAAAAGGAAGACTCCCCTTATAAAGAATGGGCTGCGGCGGATAGCGCCAAATATTTCTGGATTGGCCCTGAACTATGGCTTATAAGCTTAAGCAGTCCTGGGGAACTTAAAGCTCATATCAAAGGCTGCGTCGTAGATAACACCATGATGAGCCGGCTGGCTGCGATCCTCAAATGTAATATAAAACTTTCTTATGCTGGTTCAATAATGAGCGGTAAAGATGTAGACATCCAGGTTCGTGAGAATGGTTCGAAACCCGATTTTAAAAAGATTTCCGGAACGTTTCTTCCTGAGGATGCGAAAGAACAAGAGTCAGAGCAAACTAAGACCTCATCCTGGAGGCGCTTATTCTACTTTGGCGTAACCCATCTGGATGTCATTTTTTTCGATTCAGACCTGTTTGGAAAACAGACTATTCTCCTCACGATTCAAGTAAACATCTCCACAATTCTGCGCGAACTTTTCTCTGAGAAGAATCCTTTAAGCCTGACTGTGATGATTGCCCTGCTTTCCCTGACTTTAATGATGTTTTTCCTGGAAACCTTCGTCCTTATCTTCGGAGTGAGGATCACCGCCGGCATTACATCTGCTGTGAAAGCACTGCACCGTGGGACACGGCGCATTGCCGAAGGTGACCTAGATACAAAGATAATCATACCCAGCGAGGACGAATTGGGCGACCTGGCGACATCCTTCAACGTAATGGCCGGTGCAGTGAAAAAGGGTCGTGAGGAAGCGATAGAACGCGAGCGCTTCGAACGAGAACTTGAGACAGCACGGCAAATCCAGGAAAGGTTGTTACCTCATGAGATGCCTCAATTGCCAGGCTTCGAGATTGCGGGAATAAGTCTTCCCAGTCAACAGGTAGGAGGGGATTACTTCGATTTCCTTGATATGGGAACAGGGCAGCTTGGAATAGCAATCGCCGATGTTTCTGGAAAGGGCATCCCTGCTGCTCTTCTGATGGCAAACCTCCAGGCCAGCCTGCACGCCCAGGTTATCAAAAAGGGTACAGTCGCCGAAGTAGCCTCACGGATGAATAGCCTTCTTGTCAAGTCCACGGATACGCACATGTTCGCCACCTTTTTCTACGGCATTTTGGACCAGGTAAAATCCACTTTCACTTCAACTAATGCAGGGCATAATCCACCGCTCTTGTTTCGTGAAGACGGGAAAATCAAGCGCCTTGAAGCAGGAGGACTCGTCCTTGGATTCTTGCCTGATCAGAAATATGCGCAGCAAACCGTTAAAATAAAACAGGGAGAGGTTGTAGTTCTTTTTACAGATGGCATCACTGAAGCTGCAGGCTCCTCATCAGAAAAGATTTCAGAGAATCTTTTTGGAGAGGAACGGTTAATAGACGTCGTCCGCGCGAGCTCAGCAAAGTCAGCCGTGGAGATTCAGGCGGCCATTCTCCAGGCCATTTCAAACCACACAGCCAATGCTCCCCAGTATGACGATATCACACTCGTGGTCATCAAGCGCAAGAAACAGAAGATTTAGTGCTGGGCCAATAAAAAAGGGGCTCGATGAAAACCTGAGGTTCAAATTTTTTTTATTGACAGATATCTTTTAATTTAATAAGAAACTTCTTCTATTGTTCCTGTTTGACATTAATATTTGCCAGTGATAAAAGCGATAGATGGAATCAATTGATAAAATTCAAACATAAAAATAATAAATCTTTTCAAACCTGTTGATTCCAAAAAATTAAAAGAAGGAGGAATTAATGAAAAGTCTAAAAAGGTATGGATGGCCTGAGCGTACCATACTCGGGTTTGCCGTAGTTTCCATCGTATTTTTGATTGGTTCAGGAGTTACAGGATGCAAAATGGCAACTGAAATGCCTGAACCGCCGGTTGCTGAAAAGATTCCAAAGGAATTAACCATTCACGGCGATATAAGGGTGGATAATTACTACTGGCTCAACGAGAGGGATAATCCCAAGGTCATTGCTTACTTAACGGCAGAGAATGCATACAAAGATGCTGTGATGAAGCATACAGAGTCTTTTCAGGAAAAACTCTACGATGAAATTGTGGGCAGGATAAAGAAGACAGATATGTCTGTTCCTTCTAAAGAAAGTGGTTATTACTACTATTCCCGCTACGAGGAAGGAGGAGAATACCCAATTTACTGCCGGAAAAAAGGGACAATGGAAACAGAAGAAGAAATATTATTGAACGTCAATGAAATGGCTAAAGGGCATGCTTATTATAGCGTTGCAGGTTTTTCAGTAAGCACTGATAACAATCTTATCGCTTTCGGCGTTGATACGGTTAGTAGAAGAAAATATACGATTCATTTTAAAAACCTGAAAACAGGAGAGATACTCCCCGACGAAATTCCAGTTACATCAGGAAGAGCTGCTTGGACAAACGATAATAAAACTGTTTTCTATGCTGCTAAAGATGAAGCAACGCTTCGTTCTTATAAAATTATGAAGCACGTGCTCGGGACTGATTTATCTTCGGATAAAGAAATCTTTGAGGAAAAAGATGTAACATTCGATGCTTACGTCTATAAATCTAAGTCAAAAAAATACATATTTATTGGCTCAAGCAGCACTCTTTCTTCCGAATACCGCTTCCTGGATGCCGACGATCCTGATGGAAAATTTAAAATAATACAACTGCGGGAGAAAGATCTCTTATATGATGTTGATCATTACAAAGATAAATTCTACATCCGGACAAATTATAACGCGAAGAATTTTAGACTGATGGCTACACCTGTTAATAAGACGGCCAAAGAGAACTGGAAAGAAATCATTCCTCACCGGGATGACGTATTGCTCCAGCAATTTGAAGTCTTTAAAGATTTCCTTGTTGTCAATGAACAAAAAAATGGCTTGCCACACCTCAGGATAATGAGGTGGGATGAGAAAGGCGAACACTATCTTGATTTCGGGGAAGAAGCGTACACAGCTTATATTGCTTATAATCCCGAGTTTGATACTGACTTGCTGCGTTATGGATATGAATCTATGACCACTCCGAGGTCTGTTTTCGATTACAACATGAATACCAAGGAAAAAACGCTATTAAAGCAGGAGGAAGTTCTTGGCGATTTTGATCCCAACAATTATCATGCGGAAAGACTTTATGCCACAGCCAGAGACGGCACAAAAGTCCCCATATCTTTAGTGTATCGAAAGGGGCTCGAAAAGAATGGAAATAATCCTCTCCTCCTTTACGGCTATGGTTCATATGGTGCCAGCATGAACGCCGGTTTCAGCTCGGTTCGGCTAAGCCTTCTGGATAGAGGCTTTGTGTATGCCATTGCCCACATTCGCGGCGGGCAGGAAATGGGGCGATACTGGTATGAAGAAGGCAAACTCCTTAAAAAGAAAAATACGTTTACAGATTTTATTGATTGCGCAGAGTATTTGATCGCTGAAAAATTTACTAACCCTGACAAGCTGTTTGCCTCCGGAGGCAGTGCTGGCGGCTTACTGATGGGCGCTGTCGTGAATATGCGGCCTGACCTTTTTAAAGGTATTATCGCTGCAGTGCCCTGGGTGGATGTCATAACAACAATGCTGGACCCGAGTGTTCCGCTGACAACAGGTGAATATGACGAGTGGGGTGATCCAAATAAGAAGGAATATTACGATTACATGCTTTCCTATTCTCCCTACGATAATGTGCAGGCTAAAGATTATCCTGCGATGCTGGTCACGACCGGTTTACAGGATTCTCAAGTCCAGTACTTTGAACCGGCCAAGTGGGTGGCTAAACTCAGAGCCTTGAAAACAGATAAGAACATTTTGATACTTGATACGGATATGGAAAGCGGACATGGTGGGGCTTCAGGCCGTTTCAGGCGGTATAAGAGGACTGCATTACAATATGCATTTATGCTGGACCAGGTCGGAATCAAAAAATAATCTAGGCGTTCTGGACCTGGTCGGAATCAAAAAATAATCTAGCCGTTCTGGACCAGGAAGGAGAGGGGGTTTGGTGAATCAATCTCTCGCCTTATGCCATTTGGCAATTTTCTTCTGACATTGGCGGTCATATTTGCCTCTATTTCTGCTTTAAACGCCACAATATATTCGGCAACAAGAGCATCATACGCGCTTGGTCGTGATCGAATGCTGCCGAGTTTCTTTGCAAGCATTTCCCAAAAACGTAAGACTCCCTGGATAGCACTGATGTTCACAGGATGTATTGTCATAAGTGTGGCAAGTCACGACTGACTTAACCATCCTTCTTGTCTCGGCCATCCTCCTTTAATGAGCAAACAACTTCCCTTAAGAGACGCTGAAATTCGGACAAAAGAGACTGAGAAAAGGATAGGGCTTACTTTTTATTAAATCGAAGGTTTTTAACCCGTCCGGCATCCAGAGTAAATCCGGTTAGTTTTTTCTCCTTATCACGAATAAAATTAATCCTGTAGCCACTTTCAGTAAACTTATCTTTTAACGTAGGTTGCAGAGGACTTTCGGGAGCGTTTTTATGGACAAAATGCAGTTTCCCTTCCTTAAGAGCTAACCTTAATGTTACTTGGAGTTCATAACTGTAATAATCTCCCGCATATTCTTTAAGCTTCTCAGGAGTTGGTTTCACTGGTTTGAAAGATTCGTAAGTTTCAGACTTTTCCCCTTCTCGATATATGTGCATTAACATTGGTTTCCCTTTGTTCCACTTTTCAAACTTAATCACCATCTCGACCGGTGCCTTCAGCACTCGAAATTCTGTCTCGCTTACTGCCGCTAAGGTAAACCTTCCGCCAAGCGCTTCCAGGATTAGTGTGCTACCTCTTAGACCCAACCTTCTAAATGCCCCTGTTTTTGGATCTATGTAAGCGCCTACTTTTTCTTGAAGCTTTTTTCTTGGGAGTTTAATGAATTTAACCTTTTCTGCTGGTTTGCTTGCAGGCTCAGCTTCTTCCTTGAACTGCCCGGCGAGATAAATATCAGCCACTTGTTGGGCTAGCCTTGATGGATTAAAAGAGCTTAGGTTGGAAAGACAGATAACGGAGAAATTTTGCTCGGGGAAGCGAACGAGGGCTGATCTGTAACCTCCCAAGGCTCCGTCATGGCTAACAGTTTTTAATCCTTTATAGTTTCCCATGCCGAGAGCAAAAGCATAATCAAGCTCTTCGCCGCTGTTCAGTTTTCCTTTGGTATGCATGAGGTCGATTAATTCTTTCCCTCCAACCTTGTAGTGGTAGAAGTTTTGATCCCAGAGAAAAAGGTCTTCCACAGAAGTAAATAAGCCGCCGGATCCGACACAGTCAAAAGTTGATATAAAATTTCTATATTTTCCCTTTTCAGCAGGGAAATAACCAGAAGCCCGATTTGTTATAAGCACCCTGTAATCATCCTGGAAATAAGAGTTTTTCATTCCCAGGGGCTTGAAGATGTTTTCCTCTGCGAATTTTCGAAGGCTCTTGCCGCTGACTCTCTCCACAATCACCGCCAGGAGAAAATAGCCTGAATTACTGTAAAGATATTCCTCTCCGGGCGCAAAATTTAATTCCTTCTGGCGAGCTATAAGCTCGACCACGTCGTCTTTGTGATAAGTTCCATAGTCTATGCCCGCAATCCCCAACATGGTAAGATAATCACGGAGCCCGCTGGTATGGTGGATCAGGTGGCGGACGGTTATGGGATGTCCATAATCCGGCAATTCAGGAACAAACTTTCGGATGTCATCATCAAGGGAAAGCTTGTCTTGCTTGGCCAGAATAGCGATGCACATGGTCACGAATTGTTTTGAAACAGAACCTATATAAAAAACTGATTGGGGAGTGATGGGGATGTTGAGTTCCAGATTAGCCAGGCCATAACCCTGCTGTAAATAATTTTGCCGTGTTGAACAACGGCCAGAGCACAGCCAGGTGAGTCTTTCCTGTCCCATTGAGAAAAAAGCTTGTCCACTGCCTCTGTTTTTTTATCAGCGCTAGCCGACGAGACAAAAATCAGCAAGAGAATAGCCGTGAGTATTGTCCTTAATCTAAATCGTCTATCCATTATTAGATGTGTCTCTTTTTTCAAAATTGAGGATAATGATTATATGAATTTTTCCGGTTCATTTCTACATTATTTATGGGTTTGAGGCTTTGTAGACTATTTCAGCTTTTGACATCATATTTTTCCTGTGCTATTAGGTATCTAATAAAAACTGAAACAAGGAGTGAGATTCAGGAGATAATTTGACCTGCCGCGTCGAATTCCAATATATATATTGAATATGTTCATGTAGAACAGCTCAAAAATAAAATATAGAGGGATCTTGTGTTATGCCTAAGGTTTCCCGGACGGACGTAGAAAAAAAAATAAAAGATTGCCGTCAACTTATTTCTTCAAAAAAAGTAATTTCATGTCTTGAAGCGTTATTTTTGAGTACGAATAACGGCCTGGTTGCCTACGAGATTGGACATGAATATGAAAAGATAGGTAAAACCCAAGATGCTATTGAATACTATGAGCGGGCTGAGACTTTATTTAAACAGCCTATATATAAAAATATGGCAAGAGCAGCCATAAATAATTTAGCTATAGAAGCTCTCCTTGCTGCGAAAAAGAAAAAGAGGAATTAAGTTTTTGTTTGTGGGGGGTTGATCCTATTTTTCGTATAGACTCTTAAGAATAAAATACGCAGGGATTCCCGCCACCACAGTTAGAATTGCAATCGATGAGGGAACCGGGCCTTCAAGAAAACCCAGGGTAAGAATCGAAACACCCGCGAGTATGTATACGATGGGAACAACAGGAAAACCCGGCATTTTATATTCACTTTTCTTTAAGCGTCTCAATTTAAAAACGCCGATGACTGCCAGAATCGGGAAAATTCCAAGGGAAAAACCCATATAAGTCAATATCTTGTCAAGTGTCCCTGATAGCACTATGACCATCGCAATTACACACTGCAACAGTATTGATCTTGAAGGAACTCGGTAAAACACTGTGACCCCTGGAACCAAACTTGAATAAATAACCAACTTTACCCAAAGAGAAATAGACGCGGGGCCCGACAATGATAAGGGCGATTAATGT
>CAYUXD010000088.1:3959-8476 GCA_964448655.1 uncultured Eubacteriales bacterium | reverse complement strand
TGGGCGATAGAGTTCTGTTGATTGCTTTTTCTGAGGCCACCAGTGCCAGAGAATATCAATGAATCCATTCATAAAAAGCATTTCTTCAAAAGTTACTCTTTTCCCTGTTTTTTCAACTCCTGTCACTATTCCCTTCATTTCTTCAATATATTCTTCAGAAACTTTGTTTTTGAAAACTCTCGAAGCAGCCTCAACAAAAAAATCAAGTTCCTTGGCGGTCTCAAATTCTTGGATATAGGCCACTGTTTTTAGGAATTCATCAATTTCATTGGCGGTTAAATAGCCTCGCTGGAATCCTCTTTCAAAAGGTCCACCTTCAATATGTAAAAAAATCCAGCCATTCTTATCATGTCGATAAGCCTTTGCCAGCCACTCTTTTTCTTGTTCGGTAAGATTCTGGGGTGCCGCAAAAGATAGAAAACTAGCTAATAAAAAGGCAAGTAGTAAAAATGATAAAAATCTTTTATGCATTTTATCCTCCTTTAATTTGGAAAAATGATAATAGATTTAGCTTCAAAATTCTGCTCTATGAAATTTAGATAAAATAAGAAGAAGCATATGTCAAACTAACTGAGATCTCACTTTTCGCACTTATAAATCCAAGAGGTAAATTTTGTTCCCCTTCTCCTACTCCCTTTACTTTCAACCTTAGACTTTTACTGCTTTGTGGAATGATCAACGGGCAACGGAGTCACTCTTTATGACTTTTTTGATATTTTCTGCAAGGCCAGCAAGAATCAGGACGTCGTCTTTTTTTATGATTTCATCCGCAGAGGGAAGAGTAATCGTTTGAGGCGGGTACTTCCTTTTGATAAGGAGGACATCGGCTTTGTAGAGGGCCTTCAGGTTGAGTTCTTTCAAGCTCTTGTCCCAGAAGGAATGAGGAGCATCTATCTCCATTATTCTGTATCCTTTTCCGATATCGATAGTTTTTGTCTCTTGGCTAAACTTAAGCTTCTGGACCAATCCAGAGGCAGCCTCTCTTTTTGAAATCTCATGGTTATAAGCTTCGATGACATCCTTTCTTTTCACAACTCCAATAAGTTGTTTATCTTTCAACACCGTGATTTCGGCCACATCTTCCCGGCCGAAGATTTCCATGGCTTGCTCAAGATTGTCTTCAAAGTCAAGCTGAATACCGGGAACAGCCAAGTCTTGAGCGATAACAAAAGAATCGAGGATGTCTTTTTGGAGGACAAGCTTTTTCAGTTGATTGAGGGAGAAATAGCCAACATAATTTTTGTCGGCATTGACAATCTGAAAGGAATGATGTTTTCCTCCGATAGCCTGGTCGA
The DNA here is from genome assembly GCA_964448655.1 of uncultured Eubacteriales bacterium. Lineage (GTDB taxonomy): Bacteria > Acidobacteriota > Aminicenantia > Aminicenantales > Aminicenantaceae > SOIV01. Next base: position 7,181 of record CAYUXD010000088.1, on the reverse strand, counting down.
TAATATTTCCCACATGCTCTGTGTTGAGAAACATCTGATAATCTTGGCTGATAAAATCCTTAACGAAGAGAGACCTTAAGATATTCACTTCTCTCCCCCCTGAGAAGAGAATACCTCTGCGCTTGAGCTTCATGGTGTAGATTGATTCTTTATGGATGCCCACAGCTAAGAAAGAGGCGATGATAGAGGAAAGCATAAGGGGAAGGATGATCTTATAGTCGCCGGTTAATTCAAAGATTATGATTATAGCTGTTATGGGAGCATGCGTCGCTGCTGCAACCACTGCTCCCATTCCCACCAGAGAAAAAGCACCAGGAGAAGAAATAGAAGAGGGAAAATATTTGTGAAAAATTGATCCGATAAAACTCCCTGCCATAGCGCCCATAAAAAGGGAAGGGGCAAAAATCCCACCAGATCCTCCTGAACCAAGTGTTAATGAAGTGCTGAGTATTTTAGCGAACACAAGAAGGAAAACGAGCCAGAATCCGAGCTGGTTTTTCAGGCAAGCATCTATAGGTTCATAACTCGCACCGAATATGTGTGGCATGAAAATCCCAATCACCCCAACTATAAGACCGCCAAGGGCTGGTCTCAAGAGAGGATGAAGGCGCAGGTTATCAAATTTCTCTTCAAGAAAATACAGAGTGTCGATGAAAACAATCGCCACTAATCCGCTGATGATTCCTAACAATATGTAGGGGCCGATTTCCCAGACACTGAGGAGAGTGTATTTGGGGACAGTAAAGGCAGCAAAGTCCCCTATGAGAAGTCTTGAGGTTAAGGTGGCAATAACCGAAGCTATGATGATCGGACTGAAAGAGAAGATGCCGAATTCTCCCAGAATAACTTCTACTGCGAAAAGAGCACCTGCAATAGGAGCATTAAAGGTTGCGCCGATACCAGCACCGGCTCCTGCGGCGACGAGTGTCCGAATTCCTTTTTCTTTTATATGGAACAGCTGCCCTATAGAGGAAGCCAGACCTGCACTTATCTGGACAATGGGGCCTTCTCGGCCTGTCGATCCCCCTGATCCAATGCATATGGAGGAAGCAATACTTTTTATTATTGCAACTTGATTGCGGATCTTTCCTCTCGTGAGAATAAGGGCTTCCATTATTTCAGGCACTCCATGACCCTTGGCCTCTTTTGCTCCATAATATATAATTGGACCTATGATTAAACCGCCCAAGGCCGGGATGAGGATTGTCAGGTACCATGGCTGAGAAGAGACAGAAGAGATGAAGCTTTCTGCTCTCCAGAATTGGCTCTGGAAGAAACGAATCATGATTTTAAAGATGACCGAAGCGAGACCGGCCATAACGCCGACAAGCACCGCCAGAAGTGTCAGGCGGATGTGCTCGCTGAATTCGTTTTTTCCAAAATTAATTTTCATTTTTGCGATTGGTACTTATTAGTTTCTAAAAAAGATCAGTTTCGCTGACTGCTTTTTCAGAAAAGCTTGAGTTGGCCCTGGGCTTCTTCTTCGAAAGTATCCTTTTCAAAAAGATTGATATTTCCAAAGCATCCATCATGCCCGGGTACAATTTTCACCGCTCCTTTTCTCATCCGCTCCACCCCAAGACTGATTCTCTCTGGATGGATTCGCTTTAATTCCTCTAAGCTAACTTCTGTTAATATATTCTGTTCGTTCTCGAATTCATGGATGAAACGAAAATAGATATCCCAGACGCTTTTACACTTGGCGGTTTTTTCGATGGCTTGGGCAATAATTTCATTTAAGGGAATAAGGTTGATATAAGGAATTCTAAGGGGAGGAGAGTTTCCCTGGTCACGGTCAGACAGTTCCTCAACCCTATGCATCACGCCGATGGTGATTTTTTTCCCACATTTGGGGCAGATATTATTGTGCTGTAAGCTTTCCCTGGGAGAGAAGAGGATTCCGCATTTGCGGTGTCCGTCATAGTGGTATTTTCCCTCTTCTGGAAAAAATTCAACTGTGTGGAGAAATTTATCAGGATTTTTACTTTTTATCGCTTCTACTAGGCCTTTGTAGCTGAATTCCGTGTCGAAAACATTGGCCTCTCTTCCTATCTTGGAAGGAGAATGGGCATCAGAGTTTGAGACTAAAGTGTACTTATCGAGACAGGAGATAAGCCAGTTCATCGGAGGATCAGAGGAGAGGCCTGTTTCCAGGGCAAAGATAAAAGGAGTCGTCTCTTCGAAACATTCCTCAATAGAATCAAAGCCAGAGTTAGCTCCAAAGAGAGAGAACCAGGGAGTCCAGATATGGGAAGGAATGACCACGCAGTTCGGGCAATGATCGGAGACAATTTTAACAAACGCTTTAGAGTCCATGCCCAGAATTGGGCGGCCATCGGAGCGCAGGTTGCCCAGGCCGGAGAGCTTCTGGTTTATTTTGTCAACAGACTCAAAGTCTGGAGCGAGGAGGAGGATGTGAATTTTCCTCACTTTTCCTTTTTTAGAATAGATAAAGCTTATTTCTGTGGATAGGATAAACGAGACATCCTCAGGCGAAGGATGAAGAGATTTCAGGTATTCGTTATTCGAAGGAACGATATTTTTCAAACGGAAGAAGCCGTTTCCTTGCGGCTCCAGTTTTTGCTTGAGCAGAAATAGCCATTCTGGATGGGTAAAGTCGCCTGTGGCCAGAAGTTGTATTCCCTTTATCTTGGCCCAGTAAGCAAGGGTATCCAGAACCATCTCCCGGGAAGTGGCTCTTGAGAATTTGGAATGGATATGAAGGTCAGCCACGTACTTCATCGTAGTTAGATTAAGTTTAAGAAATAAAGAATGACATTTCAAGGAAAAGAATAATTTAAAAAATATTCCATTTTGAGGGAGGAAAATAAAAGGATGCTGTCAAAGCTTTTAAGAAGATTTTTGAATGGTTTCCCGATATTCACATGATTAAAAACTATGTCGGAGATTATTATTTAAAGCAGGAAAAATAAGAAAAAACTCAAGAATACGGATAGAAGGTTTTGGAGAAAACTCCCGGGGATGTCTTGCTATTTTACCTCAAAATCGATATTTTTCGTTTCAGATTTCCCTGATACCTTATCTGAGATTTTTAAGGAAAGAGTATATTTCCCGGGCCCAAGGTCTCGGGTTTCCGTCCGTTGTTCTTCTCCAGACGTTATTATCAGAGTTTGCTTCAAGTGAAGAGGTTGAGGAACAAGGGGTGCCTCGTATTTTCCCGGCTTAAAGCGGATTGCTAGCTCTTCTCCTTTATAGATCTCA
>CAYUXD010000088.1:0-3949 GCA_964448655.1 uncultured Eubacteriales bacterium | reverse complement strand
TCAAAGCCTACTTCGATATCATATTTTCCCGTCTCCGAGGGTTGAGCTCCAAAAATATAAAAGAAAACTTCAAAGTTATCCTTTGGAGCAAAAATCCTGTCAACATTAGCTTCGATCTGGAGAACAGAATAGGTAAAGAAGCCCTTATGAACTGCAGCATGATTCTCAGGAGCAGACATTCTTTTTATATTCTTGACAAAAAAGACAGGCGTGTTGTCGAGGCCATCGGGTGAAGATAGCGGATCAGGAAGCGAAAACTCGAAGTATTGAGTTCCGATTTTCCCTAAATACTGAGAAGCTATGGCCATAGACAAGATATAATTTCCTGGAGGAAAAGGATAGGCTGTTGTGTAAAGTCCCTCTTTATCAGGTTCATAGGAGCTACTTTCTACCTCGAAATTAACTGGTATATAGATTTCCTTGACAAGTTCTCCAGGTCCGTTTTCTTCCATCTTGTTGACCTGAAGAAAAATATGGGAACTACACTGAAGTTTTGTGGGCGCAACCTCTGTTTCAGGTGGGGCCTCCTTCTCTTCTTTTTTCTCTTCTTTCTTCTCTGGGGATACAGGAGCTGGAGCGACGGGAATAAAGCCAAGGTCTGCATTTTTCACTTTAAAGAAAAAGATGCTGTGCATATTTTCTCGGGCAGGAAGATAGAGGTAGTTGGTGATAGTGAAAGGAATGTCCAGACGTGCCTCACGGGTTATAATGCCCTCTTCGAAAACGGTTTTAACTTCCTGGGGGATGCGGGCAGGCTCTTCTTGGGGCTTCCCTGCCTTATTCAGAGCGGCGAGGTTTGTTGCCAAGAACGAGCTCAAGATAAATCCCAAGAGGAGAACTGGAATTACATGATTTCTGGTTTTCATATTTCCTCCTAACTTTTAGCTTACAGGTTTAAATTGCTTATCCTTTTCAGATTCTGGTGTTTATTAAATTTTTCTTGTTGAGGAAGTATTTTCCTCTTTGACGAATTATTAATATAGCAGAACCTACATTTTTTTTCTACCGATATTTTCAGAGGTAGAATGACTAGATTTGATTTATCTGGAGGGATTTGACTCATCAAACCGCACTTCTATGATGATGCCATGCAAGTACTTTTTTCAACCTTATTTGTTTCCTTTTAGATCTTTTTTGGGACTGTCACTATTCTTTTGTCCCCATTATTTTTTAGGGATAGGGATTTGCTTTTTTAGAACAAACAGATTAAAATGTACTGGTAAACTGAAACAATAAATTAAAAATAAGAAGGAGGGAATAATAACCTAAACCTAATTTAGCTTATAAAATATTCCAATTTTTTGGATAGAAATTCAATTTTTTGGACAAAGAAAGGAAGCGATATTCCAGAAAAAAAGATAACTTATTGATATAGCTATAGATAGCCCAAAGATAGAATTTGGTATAGAAATTGCAATATGATACATTAGGAATGAAATAAAGTCTTATTGAGGAGGTGAGAAAGAGGTATATCTAAAAAGTAAAAATTAAGGAAATTGTTGGAGTGAAGATTTTCACTCCAGGGCTATTGGAAACTTTTTTCCCTGTAAAAGGGGTAAAAAGGAGGAAATTTTGAAAAAAGTTTTAAGCATGTTGTGTTTGATTTTCTTAGTAGGAGCATTTACCTATGCTCAAGAAGCCGGAAGTATAAAAGGAACCGTTAGTGATGCCGATGGTGCTCCTCTTCCTGGTGTAACAGTTACCCTGAGCGGCTCAAAGATTCTTTCGCAGACAGCCGTCACCTCGGAGAGAGGGAACTTCAGGTTTATGGCTTTACCAGTTGCAAAGGATTATACTCTGAAATTAGAACTTGCTGGGTTCAACACGCTTGTTCGCGAGAGGCTCGATGTTTCTTATGGAAGAGACCTTATTCTTGACTTGACTCTCGAGCAGGCTACCCTTGAAGAAGAGGTCACAGTTGTTGGAGAGAGTCCTGTTATCGACACCAAAAGAACTCAGGTCGGTGTGAATATCACAGAAGAGATGCTCATGAGTTTGCCCACGAGCAGGAATCCCTGGGTTATGATGTCTCTTGTCCCTGGGATGCTTATCGACAGAGAAGATGTCGGCGGAAATGAAGCCGGACAGCAATCTTCTTATTTCGGTCATGGAGGAAGAGACGGAGATACGACCTGGAGTATTGACGGAGCCAACATCACTGACTATTCTGCTCTGGGAGCTGCTCCTGCCTATGTTAACATTGCCAGTTACGAAGAGATGCAGATCAACTACGGCAACAATGACGTTAAATCGCAGACCGGAGGCGTTCAGCTCAATATGATCAGCAAGCGAGGCGGAAACGCGTATTCCGGAACCTTCTACCTGGATGTAGAACAATCTCAATGGCAGGCTGATAATCTTACCCCAGAGATGGAAGCTATTGGCTATACTTCAGCAGGTATTAACAGGGTTTATCTCTACGGCGCCAACTTTGGCGGACCTCTTGTCAAAGATAGACTCTGGTTCTATGGTTCATGGGCAGTTCAGGATATTGATGCCCTAACCCTGGCTGGGACATCAGATAAGACCTGGCTGGCTTCCGGGTACGCCAAGGTCAACGCACAGCTCACTCCCACAACAAGAATGGAAGCCTTCGTTGAGTACGACAACAAGATGAAGTGGGGTAGAACAAACTGGGGCTCTACGGTTCAAGGTCCTGAGACACTCTGGAATCAGGACGGCCCTGGCTACATCTGGAAGGGTGAAGCCGAGCAGACGATGGGTAACCTCTACCTCGACTTCAAAGGTATCTACATGAACGGCGGGTTTGCTTTGCATCCTGTCCAGGGCACAAGGACCGCTGACGGCTCTGGGAATTTAATGATTTGGGACAGAGTAACTAATTATCGCTCTGGAAACATCGATGATTATGGATGCGACAGAGACAGTCTCAACCTCAACCTTACCGGAAACTATTTTGCTGAAGGTATCCTGGGAGGAGATCATGAAATCAAATTCGGAGTGGACTATCTGACTGCTAAGACCACGACCTATGATTACTATGAAGGAAACCTCCGTCTTGTGTATTATGGACCTATGGCCACAATGCCCAATGGGGAAGAGTGGGTCTGCTGGGCTCTGAGCGACTACGAAATCAATGTCTGGATGCGGAAATATGGAGCCTACGTCCAGGATACGATGACCTTCGGTAAACTCGCTATAAACGTCGGCTTAAGGTACGACTATGAAGAGTCCAAGGTAAAAGATGCAGCTATTCCTGCCGCGCCCTGGTTGCCGGCGTACCTGCCGGCTCTCGACGTTGCAGAGATTGATCCTGGTGTCGCCTGCAGTACGATTTCTCCGAGACTGAGTCTGATCTATGACGTTACTGGCGACGGGAAGAACGTCATTAAAGTATCCGCTGCCCGGTATGGCTCTCAAATTGGGTTTGACCTTGCCTACTTCATTAACTCGTTGGGCTGGAGGGAGATTGACCTTTATTGGCAGGATGGTTACCAGAATTTTGTTGATACTGGAGTTGCTGATGGCCGAGTGACCCAGAACGAGCTCTATGGATATAACTTCGCTACAGATACCTTGATAGATCCCAGCGATCCTAACTACTGGCTCTATTCTGGTGGTGTCAATCTTGATGACCCAACAGATACTACGCCTACTAACATGGTTGACCCCAATCTTAATGCTCCTCTTCTCGATGAGCTGACTATCTCCTACGAGAGAGAAATCTTTGCTGATTTTGCAGCCCGAGTGGAGTTTTTCTACAAGAAGCAGCATAAGAGGCTATGGTATAGAGGGATGTTTGCTGACGGCACTCTAGACTCGGCGGACAACTGGACTGCAGTTGCAACTCCAGCTCCATTATCAGGTGCTACTTACTACGGCCGCACCGGTGGCAGTACTCCCTACCAATACTTGCAGAATTACCAAGACCGTTATGACCGGTATCTTGCTGGTCAGATCGTGTTTAAAAAGAGACTTTCTAACAAAT
>CAYUXD010000087.1:0-8484 GCA_964448655.1 uncultured Eubacteriales bacterium | reverse complement strand
GGCGGTGGCATGGAGGGTATGTACTAATCTAAGCAGCAATTCTAGCTAAATAGCCGTAGCTCCAAGCCACGGCTATTTTTTACTCATAACTTCAGCAGTTTTTCAAGGGATCCATCTTTTTTAACGGGACCAACTACCGCCAGCCTGAGCTGGCTTGTTAGCAACAGTTCTTGGGCTAACTTTTTAATTTCATCAGCAGTGATGGCAGCTCTGGGAATTTCTATCATAGTCCCCACTGAATACTCGATCTTAACCTTATTCTTCTCCATCACTTCTTCGGCAACCCGCAGGGTAATTCTCTTCTGGTTGGCAAGCTCTTCCTTAGTCCCAACAAGAGGAATCATAATTTCAGGGTATACTTTTTGCCTTTCCTTTGCGAGTTGGCACACAGCTTCAAAAATGGCAGTAACCTGCATCTCAATTATCTCAGGATAAGAAATTCCCAAACGGCAGCCTCGGTGTCCAAGCATAGGATTAAACTCAGAGAGGGCTTTGACGCGTTCCAGCAATTTCTCCAATTCTTGGACTTTCTTCTCCTTCTTTTTGCTCTTACTGGCTTTCAACACGGCTATCTCAACCATGAGGTCTTCTTTGCGTGGCAAAAATTCATGAAGGGGCGGATCCAGCGTGCGGATGGTTACGGGATGTCCCCTCATCTCTCTGAACAAGCCGTAAAAATCTTTCTTCTGGAACGGCAAGAGCTTGCTTAAGGCTTTTTTTCTTTCCTCCTCAGTTTCAGAGAGAATCATTTCTTTAATAAACGGAAGCCTCTCCTTGGCAAAAAACATATGCTCAGTCCGGGCCAAGCCGACGCCCTCTGCTCCAAAAGCAAGAGCTATCCTGGCATCCTCAGGCGTATCTGTGTTGGCTCGAACTTTTAATTTTTTTACCTGGTCAGCCCAAAAGAGTAATTTTGTGAAATCCTGGTAAATTTTAGATTCCTTGGGTTTCTTCTCTCCCCGGATGATCTGGATGATTTCAGAAGGCTGGGTTGGTATCTGACCTTGAAGAACTTCTCCTGAAGTTCCATCAATTGAAATCCAGTCCCCTTCCTTAACTTTCGTTTTCCCCACATTAAAGAATCTTTTTGCTTCCTCTGCTCTTATCTCTCCGCATCCAACCACAGAAGGTTTTCCCATCTGTCTTCCCACGACAGCTGCATGTGAAGTCATTCCGCCTGTTGCAGTCAAGATACCTTGAGAAGCGCTCATTCCATGAATGTCGTCAGGAGATGTCTCTTCCCTGACCAAGATGACCTTTTTCCCCTTTCTTTCCCAGGCGACAGCTTCATCGGCTGTAAACACCACTTGCCCTGCAGCAGCACCAGGGGAAGCAGCAAGCCCACTAGCAAGAACTTGGTGTTTTCCCTTTTCCTCTGCATCAAATACAGGATGGAGAAGCTGGTTTAAAGCTTCAGGCTCTACCATCAGAAGAGCTTGTTCTTTACTAACCAATCCTTCCTCTACCATATCAACAGCAATCTTTACAGCTGCCATTCCTGTCCTTTTGCCGCTTCTTGTCTGCAGCATGTAAAGTTTTTCCTCCTGAATTGTAAATTCAAAATCTTGAACATCGCCGTAGTGCTTCTCCAATCTGTTTGTAATTTCTTTTAATTCTTTGTAGGCTGCGGCCATCTCTTTCTCCAGGGATTCAAGCGGAGCAGGAGTCCGAATGCCAGCTACAACATCTTCACCTTGAGCATTAAAGAGATATTCTCCGTACAGCTTCTTTTCTCCTGTGGCAGGGTTTCTGGTGAATCCGACTCCAGTGGCCGATTTTTCTCCAACGTTTCCAAAGACCATATGTTGAATATTTACGGCTGTGCCCAAGTCATCTGGAATGTAATTCAGACGACGGTAGGTCACGGCTCGGGGGTTGTTCCATGATCCAAATACAGCGGAAATTGCCATCAGTAGCTGTTCTATGACATCCTGGGGAAATTCTTTCCCCTTATCTTTCTTTATTAGATTTTTATAATCAGAGATAAGCCCTTCCAGGACCTCCTCAGATAGTTCAAAATCGTGGACGATCTTCTTTTCTCTTTTTTTCTTTTTTAATATTTCTTCGAATTTTCTTTTGGGGATTCCCAAGACCACATCCCCAAACATATGAATCAACCGGCGATAGCAATCCAAGGCAAATCTCCTGTCTCCACTCTTTTTAGCCAAAGGTTCAAGCGTCTTGTCATTCAGACCAAGGTTCAAAACTGTATCCATCATGCCAGGCATGGAAAACTTTGCTCCTGAGCGGACAGATACGAGAAGTGGATTATCTTTCCCTCCGAATTTCTGCCCGGTAATTTCCTCCAATTTTTTCAGATTAAGAAGAATTTCTTCTTCAACTTCAAACGGAATCCTATTCCCTAGCTTGGCAAAAGAGTTACAGACTTCTGTGGAAACTGTGAAGCCAGCGGGAACTGGCAGGCCTATTCCTGCCATCTCAGCCAGGTTCGCTCCCTTTCCTCCAAGGATATCTTTCATATCTTTGTCGCCTTCAACGTTCCCTTTTCCGAAAAAGTACACATATTTTTTTGTCATCTTTATGCTCCTCTTAGGACTAACTCAAGAGTATACATGTAACTCCTCTAAATTAAAGTTGTCAAGCTGGAATTGATTGGGTTCAGACCTTTCAAACTTTTATACTTGTTGAACTTTGAAGGGCTCCGCCAATCAGACCTGGCAACAAGCTAACAGTGTCCTGCCCTAAGAAATGCGATTATTTTTTAATAACGGAACAAAACAGGTTATCGAATATGGGTTTTTTCAAAAAATAACAATTATAAAAGTCTGGCCCTAACTATTCAGATTTGACCCCAACTTCCTTGCGAGAAAAATATATATTCAGAGAAAAAAAGAGCAAAATGCTGTCCATAAGAATCAGTTTAAAATCAACTCTTGTGCCGAGACTGCCAAAGCAGCCGCAGTCGATATCTATCCCTCTTATAATAGTGACAGTGATCAGGACTAGAAAAGCTGCCAGCAAGCCTGAAAGGAGAAGAGCGCTGGCAGAACGAAATATCTCCAAGATTAAAAATACCCCACAGATAACCTCTATCCACGGCAGGACCAGTGCCAGGAAAAAGGAAATTCCCTGGGGAAAAAACCTATAGTTCGCGATGTTCTGTGCGAATCCCAGAGGGTCGATTATCTTTGAAACTCCAGCCCAAATGAACATTCCGCCGACAACAAGCCGGAAAGCAACGAGAATATATTTATTGCGGATCATTTTCCGAAGATACAGGCAGTCCTTCTTTCGTCCACTCAACCCAGCCGCCGAAAAAGATTTTGATATCTAAAAGGCCCTTTTGGTGAAGAACTTTAGCTAATTCCAGACTCGAATTGCATTCACTCCCATCACAGTAAACGACTACGGTTCCTTCAGGCGGAAGGAAAATCAGATCTAAGGCCTTTTCCTTCTTGTATTCCTCGAAAGGAATGTTCACAGCTCCCAGGATGTGTCCTGTTTGGAAAGCCTCCTTAGGCCGGCTGTCGATAAAAAGAGCTTCCCCCTCTGAAAAAAGCCCTTCTGCTTCTCCTAGCGTAATGAACGTAATCGAAGAATATTCCTCTAAAGAAATAAATCCGAATCGAAAATCTCCTAGAAAGTATTTTTTTATCAAGGGGAAATTTATTCCAAGTCCTACGATTGAGCTCAAAAACAGGATGAGAACGATCTGCTGAAGAAGCTTTTTTAGCTCCATTATGAAAAAATACTCAGGTATTTATTGAGCCCTTCTTTTAAGACAACGATAGCTCGCCTTAAATCTTGCTCTTTGAGGACATAGGCTATTCGCACTTCATCCTTGCCCTTGTCAGGCGTACAATAAAATCCCTGGGCTGGTGCAACCATAACGGTTTCTTTGGCAAAGTGGAAATCTCGAAGCATCCAGAGGGCAAAATGCTCGGCATCTTTTACAGGAAGCCTCACGATAATGTAAAAAGCTCCCTGAGGCTTATGGATAACGATTCCGGGGATGTCTTTCAACCCCTCATACAAAACATCTCTCCTTCTCTCGTATTCTTCCCTGACAGGCTTGAAATAATCTAAACCCATGCGGTAGGCAGCAAGGGCAGCCTTCTGCTCCACCGTAGGAGGACAGAGCCTTGCTTGAGCAAACCTGAGGAGAGATTGATACAACTCCTTGTTTCGAGTTATCACAGCACCTATCCGTGCTCCACAGCTTGAAAAACGCTTGGAGATACTGTCGACCACAATAACTCTATCCTTTATTTCTTCGTATTCCAGGAGGCTCTTGTGTGTTCCTCCATCATAAACAAACTCTTTATAGACTTCATCTCCAATCAAAAAGAGGTCATGTTTTTTGACGATAGAAATAACTCGCTCCAGTTCTTCAGGCGTATAAACAGTCCCGGTGGGATTATTCGGAGAGCAAAGAAGGACCGCTCTTGTCTTTGGCGTTATCCTTGCTTCAATTTCTTCGGCTGGAGGAAGACGGAATCCATCCTCAACACGCAAAGTTAAGGGAGATATTTCCACGTTAGCATAGCTTGCGTAACCATTGTAATTGGTATAGAAAGGTTCGGGAATAATAATCTCATCGCCAGGATCGGCCACAACACAGAAAGAAAAATGAATGGCCTCAGAGCCACCTAAGGTGATAATCACATTCTCTGAATCAAGAGGGATGTTGTAAGAGACGAAATAATCAGCAATTGCCTGTCTTAACTCCAAGAATCCCTGGGCAGGGCCATAGCTTAGGACCTTTTCGTCAAAGCTATGAAAGGCATCCAGAATGGGTTGGGGAGTTGGAATATCGGGTTGTCCGATGTTTATAAAGTAAACATGAATTCCCCGCTCCTGCGCCTTATCCGCATAAGGCTTCAGTTTCCTTATGGGAGAGGGCTGGATTTTTTGACCCCTATTAGAAATATCCATATATCGCTCCTCTGAAAACATGTAAAAACGGGAGATTTGATTATTAGCCAAACGGAATATGGTTGTCAAAGTTTTTATTGCCATGGGAAAGAGATTCTGATATTTTTGTCTCGGTAATCTTGAGCAATTATGATCAAAGATTCTCAAGCACGAATAATCGACAAAAAAAGCTGGAATAACTACTTTCTTTTCTCGCTGGAATCTCCCCGCATCGCCTCCCAAGCTAAGTCTGGCCAGTTCATAATGATCCGCATATCTCATCATCCTTATCCTCTTTTGCGGCGTCCTTTCAGCATTCACTCTAAAGAAGAAAAGAGTATCGATATTTTCTTCCAGGTGTCTGGTTTAGGAACAGATCTTTTAAGTCAAAAGAAAGTCCACGATACCCTCGACATTTTAGGTCCTCTGGGAAAAGGGTTTCACGGAGAAGCAAGTCTCAACGGAAAAGAGGTTGCTGCTGTGGGAGGAGGAAGAGGGATTGCCCCTCTTTATTTTCTGGCTCAGGAACTGCGCTCCCATGGGGCTTTGGTCAAAATCTTCTATGGTGGAAAAAGCCTCAAAGACATCCCCCTTAAGGAAAAATTTGAATCAGAGGGCTTTGACCTATACTGCTCAACCGATGACGGCTCGTTTGGATTTAAAGGATTCATAAGTGAATATCTTAAAGCCGAACTCGAAAAATTCACACCATCCCGTATATTCTCCTGCGGTCCTGAGGAGATGATGAAAAAAATCGCTCGATTTGCCGCAAAAAAGAACATCCCGGCTGAATTTTCCCTGGAGTCTGTTATGGGCTGCGGGTTTGGGGTCTGCTGGGGATGCGTTAAGAGGATAAAAAAGAACGAAGAGGAAGGATGGGTCAAAATCTGTGAAGAAGGCCCTGTTTTTTCTTCCGAGGAGATTATCTGGACAGAAGAAGAAAAATGACAGATCTTTCGATTGATCTAGGCTTCATCAAACTCAAAAATCCTGTTATCGCCTCCAGCGGGACTTTTGGCTACGGCCTTGAGTTCGCTCCTTTCATCGACTTAAACAAACTGGGGGGAATTGTTGTTAAGGGCCTTTACTTTTCTCCTCGCCCGGGAAATCCTCCTCCCCGCCTGGTTGAAGCTTCAAGCGGACTCATAAACGCAGTCGGACTTCAAGGTGTTGGTGTTAAAAAGTTCTCGGAAGAAATTCTCCCCCAGCTCAGAAAATACAGCACAGCCATTATCGTCAATGTCTGTGGGGAAAGGGATGAGGAATATGCTTCTGTTGTGGAGTTTCTGGACAAGGAGGAAGGCATATCAGCTTATGAGTTGAATATATCCTGCCCCAATGTAGAGAAAGACGGCGTCTGTCCTGCTTTAGATCCTGAGACCACCTTTTCTGTCGTCAGCCTTGTTAAAAAAAGCTCGTCTCGTCCCGTCATAACAAAGCTTTCTCCTAATGTTACTGATATTGCGGAGATCGCCCTCAGCGCTCAAGAAGCTGGCACAGATGCGCTCTCGCTGGTCAACACTTTTCTGGCCATGGCAGTTGACGTGGAGACAAGAAAACCAATTTTGCCTAAAGTCTTTGGCGGGCTCAGCGGTCCAGCCATCAAACCCCTTGCCCTCAGGGTGGTTTATCAGGTTGTGAACCGGGTAAAAATCCCTGTTATCGGTATGGGAGGGATCTTATCCGCCAAAGATGCGCTCGAATATTTAATCACAGGAGCAAAAGCAGTCGAGGTGGGGACGGCTAACTTAATCGACCCCGAGGCCACAGTGAAAATCATTGATGGAATAACAGAGTATTGTCAAAAAAACGGGATAGACAAAATTGAATCAATTATCGGAACGCTGAAAACATCGTAGGGATTTGATTTATCTTGTGTAGGCGTTTGATTTATCAAACACAGCCATTTATTTATATGGTCAAAAATGTGGGCTTGATAAATCAAGCCCCTACAGAATATAAATAAAATGCAGTGGTTTGATTTATCAAACATAGAATTAAATTGTAGGGGTTTGATTCATCAAACCCGCATTTGTTTGTAGGGGCTTGATTTATCAAGCCCACCTTATGAATATAAAAAAGAATTATAGATATTTAATATATCAAACCCTAAGGAAACTATCATGAATAAAAAAATGGATCTAGCAAAGAGGATAATCGTTGCTCTTGATGTCGGCTCAAGAGAGGAGGCCCTACCGCTTATTAAGCAGCTTGAAGGAGTCGAAATTTTTAAAGTAGGACTCAAGCTTTTTACAGCCGAAGGTCCTTCTTTACTCAGAGAACTCAAAATCTTGAGGAAAAAAATTTTCCTGGATTTGAAACTCCATGACATTCCGAACACTGTGGCCGAGGCGGTAAAAGTTGCCGTAAGGCACGGGGCGCACATGCTGACTCTCCATTCTTCTGGAGGACGTGAGATGATGGAGAGAGCTGTAGAGGCAGCCGAAAAAGAAGCAGAAAAAGAAGGAACCGATAAACCTCTCCTTTTAGCTGTAACCATCCTAACCAGCCTTAAAGACGACCAGCTCCGAGAAATAGGGATGCCTGCCGATACATTCACCCAGGTGCTCAGGTTGGCCCAGCTGGCCCGGGAATCAGGAGTGGATGGAGTAGTCTGTTCTCCTCAAGAAATTGAAATCATAAGGAAGGAAATCGGCAAAGATCTCCTCGTAGTTGTCCCTGGGATTCGACCTTCATGGGCCGTTGCTCATGATCAGAAAAGAATTATGACTCCCTCTCTCGCAATTCAGAAGGGAGCAGATTATTTAGTCATAGGACGGCCGATAATCGCAGCCCCTTCTCCTCAAGAGGCCTTTCTTAAAATCTTGAACGAATTACGCGACCCTGAGAACGCCCCAAACGGCAAATAGAGTCCTTAAAATTATTTCAACGCCAGCAATCAAAACTATGGCGAGAATACCGCTTACTATCAAGTACTTAAGAACCTTTTCTCTTGGTGTGTTCATTAAAGATGCACCAAATCCTGAATAGAGAATGTAAACTCCATAAAGGGCAATTAAATCTCGCATAATCCACCCTGTGCGAGGAACTAGATATAGCAGGCCACCTATCCAATAAGGGGTCAGGCTGTAAACTGCCAGTTTCAGTGAATTGAGGCTGCTTCGACGAGAAGCGAAAATTGGAGCCAAGACATTGATTATTCTCCCGATAACATAGACAACAATTAAGGAGAAGATGTAAGTAACAATAGAGAAAAGTAAATTCTTTGCGGCTACATTCCAACTCCATCCAGAATACGGCTTCCTAAAACCACCATACAAAAGATTTGCCAGAAATCCAATCACAGGAGGAACAGCAGCCAAAATCAGGACGTAAGAGGAATAAAGCTGGGAGATTAGAGGAAAAAATTCTTCTTTTATCTTAATCCATTCTTCTCTGGGTTTAAGCAGTATCCCTTGAACTCGACGTGCCAGTTCTATCAATATCTTACCCTAAACAGAAAATGGGATCGCTTCTTGAATCTCGATTCTAGTTTAATTCCTGCTAGATCATATATGGATTATGATCCAAGAACCGATCCCGATGATCAAAAAAGGCGCGGGTCGGATTCGAACCGACGAATCGAGGTTTTGCAGACCTCTCCCTTAG
>CAYUXD010000086.1:0-8521 GCA_964448655.1 uncultured Eubacteriales bacterium | reverse complement strand
CTTCTCTAATACGGAATAGGAAATGCTTGACTCTAAATTAATAGTTTGACATATATATCTTATTTTTTTATAGTTATGCCTAGAATCAAGAGAAAGGTATAATTGCGCTTTCTGAGGTAAGACTATGTATGAAGCACACTGGGGATTGAAGGAGAAACCCTTCGAAAATACACCAGACCCGCGCTTTATTTACCTTTCCCATGAGCATCTAGAAGCTGCTACGAGATTGACATACGTAATCAAGGAACGCAAAGGAGCAGCTTTGTTAACCGGAGAGTATGGCTGTGGCAAAACAATCATAAGCAGGCTAATTTTTGAGATATTACCCCAGGATAAATTTGAAATTGGGCTGGTTACCAATCCATTGTTGAATCCTCTTGAACTTTTGCGAGAAATTTGTTTGCAGTTGGGGATAAAAATTTCTAAAAAGATGCCTAAAACAAAATTGCTGAAAGAACTCAATCAACTATTCTACGAGAATATGAACAGGGGAAAAGATACTGTTCTTATCATAGATGAAGCTCAAGCTGTTAAGGACATCAACTCATTCGAAGAGTTAAGGCTGCTCTTAAATTTTCAGTTAAATGATAGATTTCTATTGACTCTTATCCTTATAGGGCAACCTGAATTACGGGAAAAGATAGATGAGCTTAAGCAGCTAAAACAAAGATTGACATTAAGGTATCACTTAAACCCGTTGAATAAGGAAGATACTGAAAAGTACATAGTCCATAGGTTGGGAATAGCCGGAGCCAAAAAAAAGATTTTTTCGAATAACGCCAGCGACGCAGTATGGGAAGACGCAGAAGGAGTTCCGCGGATGATAAATTCTATCTGCGATATGTGCTTGTTAGTGGGATACACTAAAGGACTCAAGGAAATAAATGCAGACTTAGCCAGAAAAGCTGCTCAAGGTTTAGACCAATAATTTATCATGGTTAAATTATCTGAAATCATCAGGAAATCAGCAGGAATAAGATATGAGGAAAAGCCTGGTCTAATATCAGAAGCCTTTGAAATAAGAAAAGATAAGGAAAGCTTATCAGAGATAAAAAAGACATATGAGGATATGGTTCTTCATTTAATGCTGATAATGGAGGAAATCAAAGCAGGGAAGAGCGTAGCAGGAGGAAAAATTGGCAACTTGGCCGAAATTATAACGGATCTAATTCGTGCTGACAGCAATATGTTATTGTCTTTAGTGCACATTTTTTCCTATCTGGGAAAGCAGGAAGATTTTCTTTATGCGCATTCAGTAAATGCCTCGATTCTATCCACAAACCTTGGTTTAGCTCATGGATACGGAAGGACCGAACTTATAAATTTATGCATGTCTGCCTTGGTGCATGATATTGGCTACCTGAAAGTTCCGAAAGATATAATAAACAAACCCGCTAAATTAACCAGAGAAGAGTTTGATCTTGTAAAAAAGCATACGATTTATGGCGTTGAACTATTAAGTAAGATAGAAGGTATACCTGAATGTGCAACCGAAGTCGTCCATGAGCACCATGAGAAAGTGGACGGATCAGGTTATCCTAACGGGAAAAGAAGAGATGAAATTTCTAACTATGCCAAAATAGTTGCTATAGCCGAGGTCTATGAAGCCATAACACATCCCCGCCCTTATCGCAAAGAAAAAATTATTCCTTATCAGGCCGTAAAGACGATTGTCCAGAAAGAAAAGAATTTTTTCGAGCCTGAAATGGTAAAAGTTTTTTTAAACTCTATCTCTCCTTATCCCCCGGGAAGCTTTGTATTATTGAATAACGGTGTAATCGGCAGGATTTTTAGTGTCAACAAAAATCAGCCTTTGCGCCCCGTTGTAGAGATTTTTTTTGATTCCGATGGAAGACCTCCTGAGAAGCCGACGAGAATTGATTTAGCTAAGACGTCTGTAGTTAACATCGATAAAGCCTTAGATGAGAATGACCTTTAAGGGTGTCTTTGAGGCTGAGATAAATCTATTTTACTCATTCGGAAATTCTTAATTCCTTTAAATAAATTCCGGCACTACATCATACCAAGTCGAGCACTACATGTTAGGCAAACATTTGAAGCTCTTTAAAATTTGTGGTCTTGCCAGAATAACCAAGGCATAATAGATGATTGTTTCCGTCCATCAACCTCAATATTTACCTTGGCTGGGATACTTCGATAAAATTGAAAGAAGCGATATATTCGTATTTTTGGATAATGTACAATTTAAAAAAAATGAATGGCAGAATCGGAACAAGATTAAAACATCCGAAGGATGGCAGTGGCTTTCTGTTCCCGTGATTCACAAATTCATGCAAAAAATTTGCGAAGTTAAAATTAATAACACTGTATGGTGGGGAAAAAAACATCTTAACGCCTTGATCACAAATTATTCTAAGGCTCCTTTTTTCAAAGATCATGAAGAGTTTTTTGAACAGACCTATTCTCAAGATTGGCACCATTTGGTAGATATTAATATTAATATGATCGAATATTTGGTAAAGGCTTTTGGTCTTTCGGATAAAAAGCTTGTCAAGGCCTCAGAATATGAATCAAGAGAAGAGCCGACTGAGAGATTAGTTGATTTATGCAAGCAATTGGGAGGAGATGTCTACCTCTCCGGTAAAGATGGAGCAAGTTATATGAATTTAGAAGAATTTGCCAAGGAAGGTATTAAAGTAATCTTTCAAGACTATAAACATCCTCACTATCCTCAGCTTTATGGGAGTTTTGAGCCTTATATGTCAGTCGTAGATTTATTATTTAATTGTGGACCGGAAAGTCTTTCAATCTTAAAAAAAGGAGAATGAATTGAATATTTTAGCTTTGGGAGCACATCCAGACGATATTGAATACGGGTGCGGAGGCACTTTTCTTAAACTTGCCAGGAAAGGGGAAAAGATATATTTTATGGTTTTGACCAGAGGAGAATACGGAGGAGATCCAGAAAAAAGGCAGAAAGAGCAGGAAAAATCCATGAAAATGTTGGGTGTAAAGAAGATATTTTGGGGTGGATACATTGATACTGAGTTGCCTAACGAAAGAGAGATAATTTCTCATATTGATAGTGTAATCGGAGAAATAAACCCAAAGGAAGTGTATGTAAACTACATTGATGATATCCATCAAGATCACCGCCTGCTGGCTAAGTGTACTTTAGCTGCTACTCGATATGTCAAAAGAGTGTTTTTTTATGAAGATTATACATCCAATAACTTTGAACCTGATATTTTTGTCGATATTGGAGATGTCCTCGAAGAAAAACAAAAGCTGATACAAGTCTATACTTCCCAAGTTGCCAAAGCTTATCCGACTAAATTGGATATGGTCGAAAGTGTCAAAGCTACAGCTAATTTCAGAGGATTTCAAGGAAAAGTCAAATATGCTGAAGGCTTTAAGGCTTTTAGATATTTACGCGATATATGATGCCTGACGAGATTATTCCCCATTCCCGTCCTTCAATTTCTGACTCAGACATACAGGCTGTCGTCTCTGTGCTTAAATCCGGTCAATTATCTCAGGGACCAAAAGTTCGAGAATTTGAGAAAAAATTGACTCTCCTCATCGGCAAAAAAAAGGCTGTGGCAGTTAGCTCTGGGTCTGCAGCTCTCCATTTAGCTTTATTGGCTTTGGATGTAAAGGAAAGCGATGAGGTCATAATCCCTTCCTTTGTTTGTTCAGCTGTCCTCAACGCTGTGAATTACACAGGTGCAACTGCAGTCCTCGCGGATATAGATCCTTTTACTTTCAATATATCTGTTGAATCTGCGAAAAGAGCAATAACCAGGAAAACCAGGGCAATTATTGTGCCCCACATGTTTGGCTGTCCGGCAGAAATAGATAAGTTGTCTGAGTTAGGTATTCCCCTAATTGAAGATTGTGCCCAGAGCATAGGGGCTAAGTTTAAAGGCCAGAAAGCGGGCAGCTTTGGTCTTCTCTCTGTTTTTTCTTTTTATGCTACTAAA
Organism: uncultured Eubacteriales bacterium; assembly: GCA_964448655.1. GTDB lineage: Bacteria > Acidobacteriota > Aminicenantia > Aminicenantales > Aminicenantaceae > SOIV01. The sequence goes on along the minus strand of CAYUXD010000086.1, from coordinate 4,577 downwards.
GTAATTGCCGCAGCAGAGGGAGGTATGGTTTTAAGCGATTCAGAAGATTTGATCTCCCGGATAAAAGACCTCAGAGAATATGACAATAGAGATGATTATGTATTGCGTTATAACTATAAGATAACCGATATCCAGGCAGCCCTCGGGCTGAGCCAGATTTCATTTTTAGAAAAATTCATTGCTAGGCGAAGAGAGATTGCTGCTCGCTATTTCCAGGAATTTAAAGATTGTAATTTCTCCTTGCCTGTCTGGAAAGAAGGAAGAGATCATATATATTATCGGTTCGTTATAAAAACAAAAGACAGCGCTTCTGAATATCTTGAGAAATTTCAGCAAAAAAAAGTTATGTGCAGGCGGCCTGTCTATATTCCTCTCCATGTCTATTTAAATCTATCTGGTTTTCCCCATACATTGGAAGCCTGGCAGAAGACAATCTCAATCCCGCTTTACCCTTCTTTACGAGAAGAAGAGATAGAAAAAATAATTGCCATCGTCAAAGAAATTTTTTAGTAATCTCAAGCTATAATTTATCCAAACTCACCTAAAGCGGTGAAAATAGGTCATCTCTTTTAAGTAAGAAACAAGAGATAAAAATCACCCCTTAAGGCTATTTACTTATATGAGGATTTCTATTAATTGTAATTTGATACAGTGTTAATCCAAGAGAATCTTTCAGAACAAAAGTTCAATGCTAAAAGCTTATAACTTTAAGAGAAATATTTTTGATCCATTATTTTTGAGGTAACTCCAGTTTAGAATATTGCTAGGTATATGAGAAACATTCTCGAGAGTATTAATTTATTCCTATCCGCGGTACCCTACAGGTGGCTCTTCCTTTTAGGTTTTTCTTTTCTCATAGCTTTTTTCTCGACTAAACTGATAAGAAACATTGCTACAAATCTGAAAATATTTGACGTGCCGAATGAAAGGAAAATTCACAAGAAGCCAGTTCCTCTTTTGGGAGGACTGGCCATATATGTTTCTTTTGTTATAACAATCTTTTTAAATTTTAGTTTCTCGATTGAGCTAAAGGGTGTAATTATTGGCGGCACAATAATATTATTAATGGGATTAATAGATGATATAAAGCACTTAGCAGCAAAGTGGAAGTTATTAGGACAGATTGTTGCTTCCTGTACTTTGATTTTATGTGGAGTGAAGCTAAGTTTTTTGCCCAGTACCTGGTGGGGCATTGGGGGAGAAGCACTCCTGACCATAATCTGGATAGTAGGTATAACAAATGCGGTTAATTTTTTCGATGGTATGGACGGACTGGCCACAGGCCTAATTGCAATTGGCTCTTTATCATTTTTTGTTGTGGCTCTGATAACCGGACAGCAATATTTAGGCTTTTTAACTATAGCCTTAGCTGGAAGCTGTCTGGGATTTTTGAAGTTTAATTTTAGGCCAGCTTCTATATTTTTAGGAGACGCAGGGAGTACTTTTTTAGGGTTTACTTTAGCAGGGATAGCTATAATGGGTGGTTGGGCTGAGAAAAATCCGAAGGTTGCCTTAAGTTTACCTATCTTGGTTTTAAGTGTGTTCATATTCGATATGATTTATATAACCATAGCCAGAGTTTTTAAGGGGGTAGTCAGAAGTTTTAAAGAATGGATCGAATACACCGGAAAAGACCATCTTCATCATCGTTTGGTAACTCTGGGATTTAATGAAACACAAACAGTTCTATTGATCTATTTGATAGCAGCGTGTTTGGGAATAGGTGGCATTAATCTTAGAGCTACTGAGGGCATGAGAATTTATTTTGAATTTCTTCAAGCACTTTTTATATTTATAATCATTGTTGTTTTAATGATTTCTGGACGAAGAGTATCAAAGAAATAAGGCTCATCTCAAAGCTGTATACGGTAAAAACATTGAAAACTTTTCGGTAATCCTTATGAAGAGTGTCATAAGCCGGGAGTAATTTGCTAATTAGGCATAATCTTAAGGGATTAGCTATGAAAATTCGAAGTATCATAAACTCCATGAGGCCAGCTCAATGGATAAAAAATCTCTTTATTTTTGCAGCACTTATTTTCTCCCAAAAATTCTTAGATTTTTTCCTTGTCCTAAAAACTGGAGCAGCATTTTTGCTTTTTTGTTTATTGTCGAGTTCCGTTTATTTTCTCAATGATCTCCTCGATATTGAAGAAGATAAAATTCACCCAAAAAAATCTAAGAGGCCAATCGCTTCAGGCGAAATTAGCAAAAATGAAGCCATTTCTCTTTTTATAGCATTAAGCATTATTAGTCTCTTTCTGGCTTTCTGGCTTAATGAATATTTTTTTATTGCCTCTTTAACATATTTTGTTCTTCAATTGGCCTACTCAATGAAGTTAAAACATGTTGTAATTGTTGATGTGTTTATCATTGCTTCCGGGTTTGTTATCCGGGTAGTAGCTGGGGGTTTGGTGATCGGTGTCCCCATTTCTTCCTGGTTATTAATCTGTTCCATGTTGCTGGCACTTTTTTTAGCGATGAGCAAGAGGAGACACGAAATAGTTATCTTAGAAGATGTGGCATCCAACCATCGGCCTATCCTTAGAGAATACAGTCCCTATCTTCTTGACCAGATGATCGCAGTTGTTACGGCTTCAACTCTTATTGCTTATTGTCTGTACACAATATCCGTGAAAACTGTTGAAAGATTTGGGACTACAAACTTATTGTTTACCGTTCCTTTTGTTCTCTATGGGATTTTCCGTTATCTCTATCTCATTCATCAAAAAGGAAAGGGAGACAGTCCTGAGTCCTTGATTATTAGAGATTACCCTCTTTTAATAAATATTCTGCTATGGGTAGGGACGGTTTTTGTAATCCTTTATTTCTATTCAACGAAAGAATAAACCTATCCATTTATGATTCTTCTTTAGATAAAAAAAAAGCTCTTCACCTCTTAAGGCGAAGAGCTATAATCTCCTTTGCAGGGATTCGATTTATCAAACCTACATTTTAGATCGCACAAATAGACAGGTTGGCTTGATAAATCAAGTCTCTACAAAAGCAGGACATTCTTTATCTGTCAAAAAAAAGGCCTAAACTGTGAATATAAAATAAATTAGAGTTAAAGCTCCGAATATGACTATAAAAATCATAATGTAATTAGCTATTGTTCTCTCAATTTTGAAAATGCGGATCATTAGAATAGTAAGCATGATAGAGAGGGGAAACAGAATATAAATAGTAAAAGCAACTTTTTCAGCCATCTTTCCCTGACATATGAATTTTATAAATAATTTCGAATCAATGCAATGGATCAACAACAAATGTTTTTTTGTATTAATAATTCTTCATATAAACTAGCTATCTTTTCAACCATACTCTCAGCACCAAAATTCAAGGCCATTTCTTTTCCTGCCAGTCCCATTTTCTCCCTTTTATCTTTATCCTCTAAAAGAACCTGAATATATTTTGCTAACTCCTCTGGATTTTTTGGAGGAACTAAAAAACCGTTCTTTCCATGAATTACTAAATCAGGTATGCCTCCTACATTACTGGCTACGATTGATTTCCCGAGAGCCATTGCTTCTGCCAACACTCTTCCCATTCCTTCGTTAAGAGAGGGAAGAACAAAGATATCATAAATGGAAATAATTTTAGCTACGTCATCCCTCCAGCCCAAAAAAATAATATTCTCTGAAATGCCCATCTCAAGAGCTTTTCTCTTTAAATCCTGCTCAAGGGGGCCATCTCCAGTGAACATAAAATAGGTATCAGGATATTTGGAAATTATATATTGAGAAGACTTAACTAGAAATTCAGGTCCTTTGACGGGCACGAGCCTGCCTGCTGTTCCTACGATTAATGAATTCTCGGGTATTCCAAGCTCTTTTTTTAAATTTTGTTTTTCTTCAGAACTAGATTCTTTGAGTATATTTAGCTCTATTCCACTGTAGATTACAGAAAATTTATCTTCTTCGGCAATTTTGAATAATATATGATCTTTTTTTTCTCTATTTGTAAGAGCCACAATCTTATCAGTTATCCGAGACGCAAGCTTTTCAAGAATAATGAATAACTTCGTTTTAAAAGGTCCAAAATAACCAAAGAAGACATGCCCATGAGGGGTGTGCACAATAATCGGCGCTCCTGCAAGTTTAGCTGCTAATCTACCCATTAGCCCTGCTTTTGAAGAATGAGTGTGAACTATTAAAGGATTATATTTTTTAATTATTCTCCATATATCAAAAAATGCTTTTAAATCTTTTATGACATTTATTCTCCTCAATAAAAAAGGACATTGGATAAATTCAATCCCTTCTGACTCAAGTATTTGGATATCTTTTTCTTTGGCCTTAGTTTCTTCATGTTTCATTTCTGACTCTAAAGATAGGCCAGAAACAAGAGAGAGTTGATAATTTTTCTTTTTTAATCCTAATAACGATAGATACGTATTCTGGGCAGACCCCCCTTTATCGAACCTGGTAATTATATGTAATACTTTGATATTTTCCATTCTATCTAAAGACTATCAGTGAAAGTGTCTTGAATACCAGGCTTGGAAAACAATCAGATTCCACAAATGCCAAGATGTGTCAGAGCGGTCTCGAAATAGGTCATCAGTTAATTTTTCG
>CAYUXD010000085.1:0-8525 GCA_964448655.1 uncultured Eubacteriales bacterium | reverse complement strand
ATCTCTACGAAGAGATCTGATACTTATAAAAAGATCACCCTCGTAATAACCCATGACAAGACTGAAGTCGATATTTTCTTTGAAAATCAGGAATTCGGCGATTTCAGCCGGCAGTTCTGGGTAGGGAACATTTCCCAGCGGACAGGTGATAACAAATTTATATATCATGCTTCTGTCTAGAGCTTCTTTTACACTCCGGTAATAAGCGGATGAGAGAGGGGGATAGCTGATATGATACAGAGCTTTGAAGTCTACTTTGGGGAGAAGAAAAAGATAATTCTCATAGTCCTGCCTTGCGCCTTCCCAGCCAAGATCCTTTGTTTCGCTCCTTATTGCATAAAATAAAGCAGTTGCCAGCTTTTTGGGCATTGAGAAATTTCGTTCTCTAATAGCCGAAGCAATGATTGTGCTTGTTGCTCCTATCTTATCATCGAAATATGCCCATTGCTTATATTTTGTTGTCTCTCTTATGGGGTGATGATCGATCACTACATCAGGAATGATTTCTTCAGGCAGAGAACTGTTCCCGGTGTAAGGCTGGCAGTCGACCATAAAAATAGTTTGAGAATTTTTGATTAATAGAGGAGAAAACTGAACGAGCGGTATCTTTAATACGCTTACCATTGCCCGGTTTTCTGCTCTTCCGATAAGATCTCCATAGGCAATTGTGGGTGTTATTCCAAACTCTTTTTTAAGAAGATGTGCCAGGCCCCAAGAAGAAGCAATAGAGTCTGGGTCAGGATTATCATGGGATACAATAAGCGCCTGTTTGAGACCTGTTAATGATTGTAATTTTTTACCTAGCATCGTTTCTCCGTATAAATAATATAATTATGATTTAATAATCCGAGATTGCACTCTCAAAGTCTTTATTAGTGTTAGGCTCAATTTCATATTTTTCTTCCAGTCAATCAATTTTGAAGTTTGAATATCCGGCGGAAATAATTAATTTAAACGCCTCATCAACACTTAGATCAAGGTACTTAACCTCATTCTCTGCAACCATACAGAAAAATCCTGATGTAGGATTGGGAGTACTGGGAATAAATATCTTTAGCATTTTCATATCTTTGTTGTTAGGGATAAGGTATTTTTCTTCACCTGTAACAAACCCAATAAAGAATAAGCCCTTTCTCGGAAACTCAACCAATACCACTTGGGAGAATATTTTTTTGTCACTCATAATTCCTATCGTGAGATACTTTACTCCCTGGTATATTGTTTTTATAACAGGAATTTTTGCCAGGATTGATTCCCCCAGCCTAAAAATTTTTTTTCCAAGATAATTGTTAGCAAGAACACCGACTAGAATTATGAGAAAGAGGGCAATAATTAGTTCAATCCCAAAAAAGGGGATATATGTTTTGGGATTAATTACAGGAGGAATGAGATTAAGCGTTCCAGCTACTAAATTGACAACAGCTTTGATGAGTAAAATTGTAACCCATAATGGAATAATAACAATCATCCCTGTGATGAAATATCTTCTAAATATTTTAGAAAGCTTTTCCTTTAACATGATTTTGCAACTCCTTCTTGGTTTTTTTATACGTCTTGCGAAATCCGTAACTAATCTATATTAAAACTCAAAATCAGTAAATAGGGACTTCAAGTGTGATTTGTCCGCGTATGAAATTCGAGAAGAAAAAATTGAAATTAACTTTTTTTATTTGTATTTTTGACATCAATTTTTCCCTGTGCTATAAGGTTTTAAGTGCGGATTCGACAGGAATGTTAATAAATCAGATAAAATTGCTGGTTGACCTGAAGTGACCGATTGCTTTTGATTTAGGTATTCGGGATTATGTAAACAATGAACACAGAAAAATTAAGAAAGGACGCGCTGGTTATTTTTCAAGCAGGAGTCAGGGCAGTTGACCCTGTCAATGCTGTTAAACGGCACTTCAAACTTCAAGATAGCATTTTATCAGTAGGAGAAAGGACATATGATCTTGCATCATGTAATAAGGTCTATGTCATCGGAGCAGGGAAGGCCTCGGCAGCGATGGCTCAACCTATAGAGGAAATTTTTGCCGGCCGAATAAAAGCCAGTGCTGTCAACGTCAAGTACGGGCACGATGTCCCGTTAAAAATAATCCGCGTCATTGAGGCTGGTCATCCTGTGCCGGATGAAGCTGGCCTGAAGGGCACAAAAAAGATCATTCAACTCCTTCGGCAAACTGGGGAAAAGGACCTTGTGATTTGTTTGATCTCTGGAGGCGGCTCAGCATTGCTGCCTTATCCAGCTAAGGGATTAACATTAGAAAATAAACAGAAGGTGACAAAATACCTCCTGGAGGTTGGAGCTACAATTCACGAGATAAACGCAGTGCGCAAACACATATCACAGGTTAAAGGCGGGCAGCTGGCTCGATTGGTCTATCCATCAACTTTAATTTCCCTGATTCTTTCTGATGTCATCGGCGACAAATTGGACAGCATTGCTTCAGGACCAACGGTTCCTGATTCCAGCACATTCAGCGACTGCCTGCATATTCTGGATAAGTACAACATTAGGCAGAAAATCCCTGCCGCTGTTCTCGAGCTTTTAGAGAGGGGTGCCAGGGGTGAGATTAAAGAAACGCCCAAGGCCGATGATCCTGTCTTTAAGAAGACTCAGAATGTAATCATCGGGAGTAATATTCTGGCTGTCAAGGCAGCCAGGGAGAAAGCTGAGGAACTGAAGTATCACAGCTTGATCCTTTCCTCCTTCATTGAAGGCGAAACGAAAGAAGTAGCCAAAGTGCATGCTGCTATTGCCAAGGAAATTCTCAGCACAGGCTCTCCTCTTCCCAGGCCCGCTTGCATCATTTCTGGTGGGGAGACGACGGTCACCATTCGAGGCCAAGGACTAGGTGGTCGCAATCAGGAGTTTGTCCTGGCTGCGGCGGTTGAAATTGATGGATTGGAAGACGTGGTAATTTTAAGCGGGGGCACGGATGGAACAGATGGCCCAACAGATGCTGCTGGTGCGCTTGCTGATGGAAAGACGGTGAGCCGGGCGAAGGCGCAGGGATTGGATGCAGAATATTACCTCCGGGAAAATGATTCTTACCATTTTTTTAAACTACTTGGCGATTTGCTCATCACCGGACCGACCTATACCAATGTGATGGACCTGCGATTGGTGATAGTGAGTTGAAGGGAATATTACATGCCTAGGACGAAAATTGTTTGCACTATCGGTCCCGCTTCTAGGTCTTTAGAGATACTCAAGCAACTTATCCAGGCAGGCATGAATGTCGCTCGGTTGAATTTCTCTCATGGCACGCAATCCGAACATCTTGAAGTTATCGGGAGTATTAGGAGCCTTTCCACTCGATTAGGGCAACCCGTTGCCATTCTCCAGGATTTGGCGGGTCCCAAGATAAGAATTGGGAAGATTGAGGCGGGTACAATCACGCTCGAATCAGGAGCACTATTCACCTTGACCAATCAGCAGCTTCTTGGCAATGAAAATAAAGTTTCTGTAAGCTATCCTGATCTCCCTAAAGATGTGAAACCAGGAGACACGTTGCTGTTGAGTGATGGTGCGCTAGAATTGGAAGTGCTTGACGCAACAGATCGAGATGTAAGATGCCGAGTGATCATCGGTGGCTCGCTCAGTTCATTCAAAGGGATTAATCTGCCTGCCCGCTCAATCAAAACAGCGAGCTTGACCAAAAAGGATAAAGAAGATCTGGCTTTCGGTATCGAGCAAGAAGTCGATTATGTTGCCCTCTCCTTTGTCAGGAGTGCAGCGGACGTGATGATGGCAAAAAACTTCATCGAGAAATGCGGGAGTGCTATTCCACTCATCGCCAAGATTGAGAAGCACGAAGCTTTGGAGAATATTGATGAAATAATCCATGACGTGGACGGGATTATGATAGCTCGTGGTGACCTTGGCGTGGAAATTCCCTTAGAGAAAGTGCCTTTGGTTCAGAAGTTGTTGATTCAAAAGTCAAATCAAGCGGGCAAACCAGTTATCACAGCGACTCAAATGTTGCGCTCGATGGTGGAGAGTCCCCGACCTACTCGGGCAGAGGTGACAGATGTGGCAAATGCCGTTCTAGATGGCACTGATGCTGTGATGTTGTCAGAAGAGACGGCGATAGGGAAATACCCTGTTGAGTCCGTTGCCACAATGGCCAGGATTGCTGAGGATGCTGAATCTGGTTTTCCGTTTGAGACGTGGATGTACCGGTTAGGACCAAAAAGTGAAAAATCCTTGCCCGAGGCTGTTGGCTGTGCTGCCTGCAATCTAGCAGAAAGCATCAACGCCTCTTCTATCATTACGTTTACGCAGACAGGTAGCACAGCTCGGCTTGTCGCCAAATATAGACCTCGAAGGCTGATTCTGGCGATGACACCGTTGAAAAAGACTTACCACCGCCTTGAGCTCATATGGGGCGTCGTACCTTTCTTAAGCGAAACTATGAAAAATACTGATGAGATGATTGATAGAGCATTCAAGATAGCGCTCCAGTCAGGGCTTGTTAAGCGCGGTCAGAGAGTGGTCATCACAGCTGGCGTCCCAGTCGGTATTCCTGGAACAACTAACTTGATCAAAGCAGAAGTGCTGAAATAAGAAAAGAGTTGGAATAAGAAATATCACAAATTGGCATCTTAGCGTTAGTCTTTTATAATTTGTGAGATTAATCAGATTAAGTCACAATATATCTATTCAGGAGAAAAATATTATTTAGAAAAGCTGAGCATAATGTTTATAATAATAGAGTGCTCTCGATCCTTATGATTGGGATTAAGATTTTTTAATGCTTGAAAGGAGAAAATATGAAATTCCATACTGCACTGCGGCCATGGACAAATAGACGTCTGGAAAAGATCGATCATATTGATATGGTAGTGGGAATTCCCTGTTTTAATAACGATTCCACGATTGAATATGTTATCGATATGGTGAGCGAAGGAATTGCCAAATATTACCGTGACCTCAGGGTTGTCATAGTCATCTCTGATGGAGGCTCGACTGATGATACAAGAGAGATCGCCAGGGATAAAACTGTTTATCCCTTTATAGAAAAGATGGTAGCCATTTATCGGGGCCTTCCTGGCAAGGGGAGCGCGCTTCGGATGATATTTGAGACAGCCTCTTTCCTCAAATCAAAGGTCTGTGTCTTGTTCGATTCCGACCTGAGAAGCATAACTCCTGAATGGGTTAAATCACTTGCAGACCCTGTTTTGTCTCATGGGCACGACTTTGTTGCTCCTATTTATTCGCGGTACAAATACGATGCCACCATTACCAACAACATCGCTTATAATTTAACCCGTGCTCTCTTCGGCAAGCGTGTGCGCCAGCCCATAGGCGGTGATTTTGGCCTTTCAGAGAGCATGGCAAATTTTTACTTCAACTGTGGCGAAGGTATCTGGATGACTGACATCGCCAGGTTTGGAGTTGACATCTGGATGACGACTTCAGCCATTTTGGAAGACGTCTCGATTTGTCAGGCCTATCTGGGGACAAAGGTTCATGATGTCAAGGATCCCCTTGAAAACTTAGGACCGATGTTCAGGCAGGTTGTCTTCCCTCTTTTTCAATTGATGGAAGAGAACTCGAATAAATGGAAAAAGATACAGGGAAGCGTTTCTATTCCCACGTACGGAGCTGCCGCTGAGAAGGAACCCAAGGCTTTTGCTGTGGATCACCCAGGGATGGTCGAAAATTTCAAAGAAGGATTTAAAAACTTATCCGTTCTCTGGGAAAAAATCATAAATCCCCAGAGCTTTGGAGTTCTCAAAGGCTTAACCAAAAAAAGGAAGATAGAAAATTTCCTCATGTCAACCGAGGATTGGGCAAAAATTGTCTACGATTTTGCGGCCACATTTCATCAATGGAAAAGGGATAAAGGAAAGCTAGTGGAAATTATGCGTCCCCTTTATTATGCGCGGGTAGCCTCTTTCATCAACAGAACTAAGGATATGAATAATGGACAGGCGGAGGAGTTAATAGAACAACAAGCCCAAACCTTCGAAACATTAAAACCTTACCTGTTGAAAATATGGGAGAAAGAATAACTGCTCTTTATCAATAGAGACAAATAATGAGTAAATTGAAAATCATATTCGCCTCTTCAGAAGTTACTCCTTTTGCCAAAACTGGAGGCTTAGCTGACGTCTCCGCATCCTTACCAGCCGCTATGGCTTCTCTCGGGCATCAGGTAAGAATCGTAATGCCTATGTATCGCTCTGTGATGGAAGGATCATTTGAGTTAAAGCTACTCAAAAAATCCCTAGAAGTCCCGTTCAGAGGGAAAATATTGAAGGATAAAATTTACTATTCAGAGATTGGTCGTAATCTTTTGATTTACTTCATCAAGCGAGATGAATTTTTCGACCGAGACATGTTATATGGGACTTCAGAAGGAGACTACCTCGATAATCCTTTGAGGTTTGTCTTCTTCAGCAGAGGGATTCTGCATTTGAGCAAGCTAATCGGCTTTCAACCTGATATTGTTCACTGCAATGATTGGCAAACTAGTCTTACCCCCGTTTACCTCAAGAGTTCATACAAAGACGAGCCCTTTTTCCATAATACCCTAAAAGTCTTCACCATCCATAATCTGGCTTATCAGGGTGTTTTTCCTAAAGAATATATGTCTATTAGTGGATTACCATCAGAGCTTTTTTCATTAGAGGGTCTCGAATATTATGGAAAGATGAATTTTATGAAAGGTGGGATTGTCTTCTCTGACGTCATAACTACTGTAAGTGAGAAATATGCCCGGGAGATTCAAACTCAAGAATATGGTAATGGATTGGATGGAGTTCTCAAAGAAAGAAATGATGACATCTATGGAGTGTTGAACGGAGTCGATTATACTGAGTGGAATCCAGAGACCGACCTCTATATCGTTTCCAATTACAGTGCAAAAGATTTATCTGGAAAAAAGAAGTGCAAAGAAGAATTGATTAAGATTTTTGGATTAGAAAGGTCAGTAGAAACTCCTATTATAGGAATAATTTCACGACTTGCCGACCAGAAAGGATTTGACATTCTTGCGGATGCGATGGATGAACTTGTGAAAATGAAGTTGTTTTTAGTTTTATTGGGCCGAGGAGACGAAAAATACGAAAAACAATTTTCTGAATTAGGGAAAAAGCATAAAGGCCGCCTTGGAGTCAAGATTGCCTTTGATAATGTCCTTGCCCACAAAATCGAAGCTGGCTCTGATATGTTCCTTATGCCTTCGCGCTATGAACCTTGTGGCCTGAATCAGCTATATAGCTTAAAGTATGGAACCATACCTGTTGTTAGAGCCACGGGAGGGTTGGTTGATACTGTACAGGAGTTTGAGCCAGAAACGGAGAAGGGGAATGGCTTTAGATTTTTTGAGTATTCGTCTGAAGCGCTGATAGAAAAAGTCAAAAGGGCTTTGGTGATATACAAGAATAAAAAAATCTGGTTGAAACTAGTGAAAAATGCTATGAATGAGGATTTCTCCTGGGAGAGATCTGCTATCAAGTATGAAGAAATTTATAACCGAGCCCTAACTAAAATTTGAAGATTCTTTTCCAAAAAAGCTTTATAATAATTTTATCACGAACCCAATGATAGTCTTCTGTGGCTTATCTCTCCTCTGAGGAGAATAAACTAAATTTTAGTAATTCTTCATAGCATAAAAAAAAGGAGCTTTTTAACGTGCCAAAGCAAGAAAAGAAACAACCAGGACGAACAAATAAAACAAAAAATACAGGAAACGTAATTCATGGCCCAACTCTCTTTACTGATTATGATATTTATCTCTATAAAGAAGGCAACTCCTTCAGATTATTTGAAAAGCTGGGTTCCCGAATAATGATTGTAGATAATGAAGAGGGTACTTATTTTGCTGTATGGGCACCTAATGCAAAGCGTGTGTCTGTAGTTGGGGACTTTAATGGATGGAATCCTGAAACTCATTCATTAGATGTCAGATGGGATGGTTCTGGAATTTGGGAAGGATTTATTCCGGGCATTGGAAAAGGTGCTCTTTACAAATTCCATATTGTTTCAAAATATCGTAATTACACAGTTGATAAAGGAGATCCTTTTGGCTTTTATTGGGAGATTTCTCCTCTCACGGCTTCCGTTGTCTGGGACTTAGATTATGAGTGGAAGGATGGGGAATGGATGAAGAATCGCAACAAATACAATAATTCCAATTTACCCTTATCCATTTATGAAGTTCATATTGGATCCTGGCGGAGGGCTACGGATGATAACAATCGATTTCTGAGCTATAGAGAAATTGCTCCTTATCTTGTTGAATATGTAAAAGATATGGGTTTTTCCCACGTGGAATTCTTGCCAGTGATGGAACATCCTTTTTACGGTTCCTGGGGATATCAAGCAGTAGGGTATTTTGCGCCCACAAGCCGTTACGGTATCCCTCAAGACTTCATGTATCTTATTGATCAACTCCACCAGGAAGGCATAGGGGTTATTCTGGATTGGGTGCCGTCTCATTTTCCATCGGATGAACACGGGCTGGTTTATTTTGATGGGACTCACCTTTATGAACATGAAGATCCCAGAAAAG
>CAYUXD010000084.1:0-8614 GCA_964448655.1 uncultured Eubacteriales bacterium | reverse complement strand
AAGCCTTGATCCGAGTTGCTTTTGACTCGCTGGGGCAAAAGCAACGTGTTTTAGAGCCATACAGCCTGAGCCTTTCTTCAATGGTCGCTTCGACTATTTCCCAAATCTTTGTCTCGAACATAGCAACCATTTATCACGGATTTGGAAATGCTTCGTAGGATAATAAAAGGAGGAGAACAAGGCTGTTCTCCTCCTCATTGTGAAGATGAAGTCTGGGGATTACTTTTTTTTCAAATAGATATCGCCGCTAAAGGTGGAAAGTTTAACTAAAGGTCCACCTTTGTTGACAACGCCAGAAATTCTTTTCTTACTGATTTTACCTGATATTTTAATGTCAAAATCGGTTTCGATCCCTCCGCTGAAAGTCTCTGCCTCAAGGTCAAAACCAGAATCTGCAGGCAGGGTCATCTCAATTCTTCCGCTGTGTGTATTAAGAGTGTATCTCCCCTCGCGGTTAATTTTTCCATCATAAATAACTGAACCAGTTACTGTATTAGCATCTACAATACTGGCCTCAGAAACTTCGCTCAGCTCTATCCTGCCTGTAACCACATTGGCTTTTATTGAACCTCTGATTTGGCTTGCGGTTATCTTCCCGGTTACTGTCTCCATAAACGCATCTCCTGTAATATTCTGAAGTTCAATTTGTCCAGTCACAGTTTCACAGTCCACTCCTTTATCCGCTTTTTTTACCACAATATCTCCGGTCACTATATTAGCCTTAACGGCACCACCGATCTTTTCAAGGTCGACATTACCTGTCACTGAATTGATTTTTGCAGATGCCTCTGCCGGTATAATCAAGCTGAATTTGACGGAAACATCCAAAGATTTTCCTCTCTTTCGATTTTCTGGGTATTCGGTCTTAATCCGAAGAGTACTGCCTTCCTTTTCAACCACAATCTCAACCAAGCTTGCATTTTCCTTAGCCTCAGCAAGAGTCGAGGCTCTAGAAATCTTGGTAGCATCAATCTTAACCTCTGCTTTATCCCAGCTTTTAACATCTATGCTTCCGGTTATGTTTCCTAAAGTAACCTTACCATCCTTTGCCAAACTGACAGTTTTTTCGAATTTCTCTTCGTATCTTTCCTTGGCCGCTGCCTCGGCGGCATAAAGTCCCATAAGGAGAAATAACCCAGCCAGAATGGCTGCCAACTTTGCTTTTTTGTCTGATCTCATAGCAGACCTCCTATTTTAATTTATTATATTATCGTCTTGATTTCCTTCCTCTGGAAAGACGCCTGCTTTGTTTCTATTATTTCATTAAGAAAATTCATTTTTTCCCTGTATGCGGAAAGTAAATAATTTCTGGCATCAATATTCTCCGGGTCCTGGAGAACCATTTGCCGGCAGGCCATTATGGAAGAATCGATGACTTCAAGGTTGCTCTTAAAAACCTCGGCGACCTGAGGATCCATCTTTCCCTCCTGAGCAGAAATCGCCTCCCCCAGGGCCTTTATAGCCTTTTGATAATGGCGCTCAGCCTCATCCAGCTTGGCAAGCGTGTATTTCTGCAGATCACCTCTGTCCAGAAAATCCTTTCCTATCCAATACCGCAATCCCAGTATCACGGCGCCAACAATAAGAGCCAAAATCACTACTGAACTTAATGCATACTTAAGCTTTGGCGGGGAAAAAACAAGGCCAAACCAGGCTCTTTTTTGCGGTTTGAAAGCCAGGACTCTCTGTTCCTCTGGCTTCAATCCTGCCTTTATCTTTAGCCAAGTTTGGTCTGAGGGCGAGAGCTCTTCTAACTTCTTGGCATCCTCGACAATCGTCTTAAAGTCCTCTAAAACGTGCTTACAATCCGGGCAGACATCGAGATGCTGCTCAAGGGTGGCACTTTTCCGGGCCTGAAGACTCCCGTCAATATATTCGCTGATTAATTTTCTTGCTTTTGAGCATCTCATTTTCCTCTCTCCTTAAACATGGTTTTATTTTCAAGGTACTCGCGCATCTTCATCCTCGCTTTGAAAAGCTGTGACTTGGATGTGCCCATCGAGCATCCCAACATCCGGGATATTTCCTCGTGCTTAAAGCCCTGAACATCGTGAAGGAGAAAAATGCTTTTCATTTTGCCCGGAAGGACCTGGATGGCATCATCCAACGTCTTCTTCATTATCTCATCTCCAGATTCATTAGTTTTCCCCTCAACTGTTCTTTCCACTTCACTCAGAGGTATTGTTCTCTGATGCTGGCTTTTTTTTCGGCGTAAATAGCTGTAACAGGTATTAATCGCTATGCGATAAATCCAGCCGACAAAAGTCTCCTCGTTCCGGATGTCTTGGAGGTGAGTAAAAATTTTGAGAAATATATCCTGTAACAAATCTTCGGCAATCTCGCTGTTGTAGGTGTAACGATAGACCAAGTTGAATAGGGGGCGGTTAAAATGCTTGTAAATAGCCTCAATAGCTTGGATATCTCCCTCACGGCTGCGCTTAATCACATCTTTAAGAAAAAAAGAGTCTGAAAGACTCATTCCGTTAGCCAGATCTCTTTCTTCCTCAGTCATGATTCGACTCTCTCGATTGAGTTCTATTTTAGCAGAATGAGCAACACTTATTCTACACTGCGCTTCATGGGCGATGGTTACAACTGGATAAAACACCTATTTTATTCTCCTCATTCTATTATGATGCAATAGAGACCCAGAAGGTTGCCTAGCTATTTAAAAAAAATGGCGTGAGAAAGTTTTTTTTGAATATGAATATGTTATGATGTTTGGGGAGGATGGCATTATTTGTATTTATAACTGAAGGAAAAATATATAACCTACGATTAATGATTGAGGAAAAAATGAAAAGGTCCATTCAAATTGCCTTTATTCTCGCTTTAATCCTGTCTCAAATATTACAATTTAGCTGCAAAACAAAAACTGCTCAACCTGGAATGCTCGAAGTTTCAGGCCTGATTGAAGCTATAGAAACAGAAATACGTTCCCAAGTTCAGGGGGAAGTTAAAGAGATTTCAGCGCGAGAGGGTCAGCAGGTCAAAAAAGGAGATTTGCTCTGCCTTCTGGATGCAGAGAAACTTACAATCCAATTAAATCAGGTTAGAGCAGCCCTCGAAGGAGCCAGCTCAAAGCTAAAGCTTTTTCAAAAAGGGACAAAAAAGGAACTCATTGCCGTAGCTAAAAATCAACTTGAGACGGCAGAAAAAGAACTGGAATTAGCCCAAAAAAACAGGGAGCGCATGGACAAGCTCTTCAATGAAGGAGCTGTCTCCACCACGCAAAAAGAACAGGCTGATTTGAATCTCAAGGCAGCCCAGGAACACTATGAGAGCACAAAAGAAAACTATCAACTCGCTTTGCGGGGAAAAGAAAAAGAAGAAATTGAAATGGTCAAGGCAGAGATCAGGGGTCTTCAAGCACAAGAGGAATTTCTATTGAGACAGATTCAAGATACAAGAGTAGCATCTCCAGTCAGCGGGTTCCTTGAAACAAGACATATCGAAGTTGGTGAACTGGCTCTTCCAGGAACACTACTTTTCAGCCTGATTGATTTAAGCCGAACCTATGTTAAAGCTTATGTCCCTGAAAAATACATCGGAAAAGTAAAAATCGGAAGTAAAGTCGAAGTTCTCTGCGACTCCTTTCCGAATAAAGCTTTTCAGGGAAAAGTCGATTTCATCTCTGATCAAGCTGAGTTTGCCCCTAAAAATATCCAGACTAAAGAAGAAAGGCTTAAACTTGTGTTCATGATAAAATCCTATCTCGAAAATCCACAGATAGAGCTCAAGCCAGGAATGCCGGTTGATGTTAAAATTTCCGTAGGCCAGTAACTCCGAGACTCGGCGAATCATTGTTGGTGCCGAGAAATAAGATGCAAAAGAAAATAATTTTGATATTTTCATGAGATTGCTCAGCCTGTTCCGAGCAAAGCGAAGGAATCTTCTGCGCTCCTCGCAATGACAATTTTTTTATGAGATTGCCACGCTTCGCTCGCAATGACAAGCGAACGAATGCTCGACGCTTCTTGCACGTCTGAAAGCGCTGCATTTGTCAATAGATAAAATGATTGCAGTCGAAATTAAAAATCTGACGAAAAAATTTAACCAGCTAGCCGCTATCGACAATATAAACCTTAAGATAGAAAAAGGGGAAATTATCGGAATTATCGGGCCTGATGGTGCCGGAAAAACAACTTTTCTTCGCCTCCTCGCCGGCTTGTTCAAACCGTCCACAGGCTCCATCATTTTTGAAGGAATCGATGTTGCCAAAAATCCGCAGAAGATTAAAGACTGGATTGGCTATATGCCTCAACATTTCAGTCTTTATGGAGACTTAAATGTCTCAGAAAACCTTAAATTTTTTGCCGACCTCTATGGAGTCCCATCGAAAAAGTTTAAAGAACGGAAAAAAGAATTACTGCACTTTAGCGACCTCTCTGCTTTTGAGGATCGATTAGCCAGGAATCTCTCAGGAGGCATGCAGAAAAAATTAGTCCTTGCCTGCAACCTCTTTCACACTCCAGAAATTCTCCTCCTTGACGAGCCCACAACAGGAGTTGATCCGGTCTCAAGAAAAGAGCTCTGGGATCTTCTCTTTCAATTGAACGGCCAGGGAACAACACTTCTAATCACTACACCTTACATGGATGAAGCCCAAAGATGCCATAAGGTTGGCTTCATGTATGAAGGACGGATGTTGAGCTACCAGTCACCTCAAAGCCTGCTAGAGGAGAGGAAAGAGGAAACAATAGAGCTTATAGCAGAGCCTAAGCAAGCGAGAAAGCTTTTAGGAAAGCTGCCTGGCTTAAAGAGCATCTATCCCTTTGGGGAAACTCTTCATTTAATCTTCGAGTCAGGGAAAGGAGGGGAAGAGATAACAAAAGAATTTTTAGAAAAACAGGGGATTCAAATCCGTAGCTTAAAAAGAATCACTCCTTCTTTCGAGGATGCGTTTCTCGCCCTCATCGAGGAGCAAGTTTCAGCACGCACGCAAGAGGATTTCCCTTAAAAATTTATTTAAATGATTAAAAATGTGTGTTTGATAAATCAAACACCTACATAAGATGAATCGAGGTCCCTGCATAGGATGAATCAAGTCTCTATCTGAGATTATGAAAAGGGCATAGGAAAATTTTTTAGCCAAAAAAAGTAGCCTGTCCCCTTTATTAGCTTATAAGATATATCAAATGCTTTACGGAAAAAATAAGGTGGGCTTGATAAATCAAGCCCCTACAAAATATCAAAATCCAATAAACAGTTATGAAAAAAACAATAAGGTGGGCTTGATAAATCAAGCCCCTACAAATAATCTAAATCCTTATATGAATAATCGGTGAGTTTGATGAGTCAAGCCCCTGCAGAATATAAAAATGTATGGAATTGATGTCAATAACTTAACGAAAAAGTTCGGCAGATTCACTGCAGTCAACAGTATCTCGTTCGGCGTTAAAAAGGGAGAAATTTTTGGCTTTCTAGGCCCGAATGGAGCCGGAAAATCAACCACGATCCGGATGTTGTGCGGAATCCTCAGGCCTACATCAGGAAAAGGCACTGTCGGAGGGTTCAGCATTGCCGCCCAACCCGAAGAAATAAAAAAGATAATCGGTTATATGTCACAGCGTTTTACGCTTTACGGAGATCTCACTGTTGAGGAAAATATAGATTTTTACGGTGGAATCCACGGACTCTCTCCCTCCGTAAAAGAAGAAAGGAAAAAATGGGTAATAAAAATGGCAGGCTTAATAGGGAGGGAAAGTTCTCTGACCAGGGAGCTCGCAGGCGGCTGGAAACAACGCTTATCCCTCGGCTGTGCGATTCTTCATAGACCAGAGATACTGTTCCTGGATGAGCCGACGGCAAGCGTTGATCCTGTCTCCCGGAGAGATTTCTGGGATTTGATTTACATATTATCTGAAGAAGGGACAACGGTTTTTGTGACCTCTCATTATATGGATGAAGTTGAGCGCTGCCACCGACTCGCCATCCTCTATTCAGGAAAAATCATAGCCGATGGCTCGCCGAAAGAATTGAAGAAGAAATTCACCGGGACCGAAGATTCCACTCTAGAAGATGTATTCTTTTCGGCCATCAAAAGAGAAAAAAATGAGGAATAGAATCATTCCTTTGACAAGGAAAGAAACTCTCCACATCCTCAGAGACCCCAGAAGCCTTTATCTGGCCATAGTATTGCCGGTGGTCTTACTTATCATTTTTGGCTACGCCATAACTTTTGATGTCAGACATATCCCGGTGGGAATTATCGATCAAGATAGTTCCTTCCTCAGTCGAGATTTCATATCTCGGGTGAAGGGAAGTGAATATCTTGATCTTGTCTATCTTTCAAATTCCTCTTCTGGCTTAGAAAGCCTCTTAGACAAAGGAAAGGTCAAAATCATATTAATCATTCCGCATCGTTTTTCTCGAGACCTGTCCAAAGGGAAGGACGCTCCCCTCCAGCTTTTAATTGATGGAAGCGACAACAACACAGCTCAAATCGCTCTTGGCTATATTTCAGGAATAGTCCAGATTTTTTCATCAAACATCATTCTCGAAAAATTGAACAAACAGGGAGCTATTCTTCAAGCAGGTATTCTGCCAATAGAGGTGAAGCCAAGAATCTGGTATAACCCAGACCTCCGGAGCACGAATTTTATCGTGCCGGGCTTGATTGCTGTTGTGATGATGATTCTTGCGGCAATGTCGACTTCCTTGACAATTGCCAGAGAATGGGAAATCGGAACCATGGAGCAGCTCATTGCCACTCCTGCTAAACCTCATGAAATTATCATCGGTAAGCTCATGCCTTACTTCTTTTTAGGGATAATCCAAATCTCGCTGGTCGTCCTCGTAGGAACGCTCCTGTTTAATGTTCCTCTTAAAGGAAATATATTTTTTCTTTTTTGCGTCTCAGGAGTCTTTCTGATCTGTGGCTTAGGGATAGGGCTTCTCATTTCAACCATAACCCGCTCCCAACAGTTGGCTTTTATGTTCTCTCTACTTCTTACTCTCCTTCCTTCTTTTCTCCTTTCCGGTTTTATTTTTCCTATCTCCAGCATGCCTCGAATCATCCAATTTTTTACCTATCTTGTTCCGGCAAAATACTTTCTGATCGTCCTCAGGGGAATATTTCTCAAGGGAACTGGGTTAACGATTCTCTGGCCTGAAGTGGTCTCACTTTTTGTCTTTGCTTCACTCATCCTTCTTGCCTGTGCTAAAAGGCTTAGATTAAGTCTGGAGTAAAAATGTTCAGAACTGTACGCCACATTATTCGAAAAGAATTTATCCAGACTTTCCGTGATCGAAGGATGCTCTTTCCTATCTTTGTTGCACCTGTCGTCCAGCTCATCCTCTTCGGGTATGCTGTCACAACAGATATAAAGCACATCTCTCTGGCAGTCCTGGATTATGACCGGACTCTTGAAAGCAGGCACCTTGTCTCTTCTTTCAGCCAATCCGAGAGCTTCAATCTTGACTTTTATTTAAAATTTCCCCAGGAAATTGATAGGCTTCTTGAGAAAGAAAAGATTAAAGCTGCCGTCGTAATTCCTCGAAACTTTGAGAGGAATTTAAAAAAAGGAGCTCAAACTTCCCTTCAAGTCATTTTAGACGGGACAGATGCCAATTCAGCAACAATCATCATGAGCTATATTTCACAGCTCATAGCCAAGCACTCAGAAAATATATTAACTGAAATAAGAGGCAACGATGGCGGAGGCATTGTCGTTTCTCAACCGAGGGTCTGGTATAATCCGAATTTAAAAAGTTCTGTCTATATGGTTCCCGGAGTTATTTGTCTCATCCTTCTAATCACAACTCTTCTCCTCACTTCAATGGCCGTGACCAAAGAAAGAGAAATGGGCACCTTAGAGCAATTAATCGTTTCTCCTATAAAACCCTGGGAGTTAATCCTCGGCAAAACAATTCCTTTTGTCTTTATAGGTTTTTGTGATGTTGTCTTAATCATCTCAGCCGGAAAATTAATCTTCGATGTCCCGATAAGAGGAAATCTCCTCTTCCTTTTTGGAGTCGCCCTCCTTTTCGTCCTCACCACCTTGAGCTTAGGTCTTTTTATCTCAACCATCTCCCGCACCCAGCAACAGGCAATGATGACCGCTTTTTTCTTCGCTGTGCCGGCCATGCTCCTCTCAGGCATTTTTTCACCCATTGAAAACATGCCCAGAATCATTCAGCAAATCACATTTCTAAATCCTTTGAGATACTTCAGCACTGCCGTAAGGGGAATCCTTTTAAAAGGAAACGATATCTCCATCCTCTGGCCTCAGGTTCTTGCCCTCTTTATCTTTGGAATAACAGCTTCTGTCTTCAGTTCTCTTCGATTTAAAAAATATCTCGAGTGAAAGCGCAAATCAGATAGGACCCCAGCGCATCAAAACGGGCGGGATGAGGGACAGAAAGCCAAAAATCACCCAGATGACGAGAAGTGGAATAAGCCATTTCGCCCATTTTTCCCAGCTCAGTCTGGCCAGTCCTAATACCCCCATGGTCACACCAGAAGTAGGGAGAACTGGGTTTACGTATTCAGCCAACTGAAAAGCAAAGACCGTTGTCTGCCGTGTAATGCCCACCAAATCTCCGAGGGGAGCCATGATCGGCATGGTCAGAGCAGCCTGAGCTGTTCCTGAATGAACAAAAAAATTGATAA
>CAYUXD010000083.1:0-8663 GCA_964448655.1 uncultured Eubacteriales bacterium | reverse complement strand
GCAATCTCATCTTATCAAAACGAGATTGCTTCGTCACTTCGTTCCTCGCAATGACAAACGAAGCAATCTTCTTCACTCCTCGCGATGACACTGGAATAATTGCGTTTGTATTAGCTACGCTTTGACAACATTATTCCTTTTCTTCTTTATGGCGTTTCGAGTGTCAATGATTAGGGATGAGTTTTCTGCAATCCAGGCAAAGTCATAATCAGAATGGGCAGTGGCAATGATTACAGCATCAAACTCTTTTAGCATTTTTTCGGTCAAAGCTACGGACTTAAGCTCTAAGCCAGGATAGTCTCTATGCCCATAAGATTGAGGCACATAGGGATCATTGTAAGAAACTTTAGCCCCTTTATTCTGGAGGAGACTTATAATCTTGAGTGCAGGAGACTCTCTCTGATCGTCGATATCTTTTTTGTAAGCAATCCCGAGAATCAATATCCTGGCTCCTCGCGCGGACTTTCCCTTCTTGTTCAAGGCTTCGATTGTTTTAGTAACAACATAATAGGGCATAAGGGTATTGATCTCCCCTGCCAGCTCGATAAATTTTGTCGGATGATCGACTTCTTTGGCTTTCCAGGCAAGATAAAAGGGATCAACCGGAATGCAGTGTCCGCCATAGCCAGGACCAGGTAAAAAAGTCATGAACCCGAAGGGCTTTGTGGAAGCTGCCTCGACTACTTCCCAGATGTCTATTCCCATGCGGTCAAAAATCATCTTCATCTCATTAACCATCGCTATATTGACAGATCGGAAAATATTCTCCATCAGCTTGGTGGCTTCTGCAACTTTTGGCGAGGAGACAGGGATCGTTTTGACTACAACCTGGTCATAAAGGGTTTTTGCCACTCGTCTGCATCTCGGGGTGACACCCCCAACGACCTTAGGTATTTTTTCAGTTGTGTAAACCTTGTCTCCTGGATTTTCTCTTTCTGGAGAATAAGCCAGGTAAAAATCTTCTCCTGCTTTTAATCCTCCAGCCTCCAACAGAGGAAGCATCTTCTCCTCTGTTGTCCCTGGATACGTGGTGCTTTCCAAAACTACAAGCTGTCCTTTCCTCAGATTTTTAGAAATAACTTCAGTCGTCGTCATAACATAGGATAAATCAGGATTTTTATGGGAGTCTAAAGGAGTCGGAACACAGATGATAATCACATCCGCCTTGGCGAGATGTCCAAAATCAGTTGTTGCTTGAAACTTTTTCTTCTCTAGAAAAGTTTTCAGTTCTTCCGCAGTAAAATGCTTTATATAGCTTTTACCCTGATTCAGCATCTCGACTTTCTTTTCATCTATGTCAAACCCTAAAACTTCAAATCCTTTGCTTAAAAAAGTTTTGATAAGAGGAAGCCCCACATAGCCCAAACCGACGATTCCGATGCGAGCTTCCCTTTTGCTTATTTTGTTTTCCAGACTCAATGTTTCCTTGGACATTCTCTATTTCCTTTCCCTGTACCAGCGGATAGTTTCCTCCAGGCCTTTGCCAAAAGGAACCAGAGGTTCATATTTTAACATTTTCCTTGCCTTTGACATATCAGCAAACGAATGCCTGACATCTCCTGGGCGGGGCTCATCATAGGAAGGAGTGATTTCTGCCTTCAATATTTCGTTTAAATTTGAAGCCAGGGAATTGACTGTTGTTCTCTCACCGCAGGCAATATTGAAAATCTCACCAGAAACGCCCTGGACTTTTGAAGCCAGGATGTTGGCCTCCACCACATTAGATACATAAGTAAAATCACGCGATTGTTCACCATCGCCGAAAATTGTGGGGCTTTCACCCTTGAGCATCTTGGTAATAAAATTTGGGACCACCGCTGCATACTGGGAAGAAGGGTCCTGCCGAGGACCGAAGATGTTAAAATACCTGAGACAGACCGTAGAAAGGCCGAAAATCTGGCTGAAAACGCGACAATATTTTTCTCCAGTAAGCTTGCTTATGGCGTAAGGGGATAAAGGGTTTCCTACATTGCTTTCTTTTTTGGGGAGGTTAGGATCATCGCCGTACACTGAAGAAGAGGAGGCAAAAACAAATCCTTTGACTTTTGCCTCCCGGGAAGCAAGGAGAATGTTCAAAGTCCCCTTGATATTGATCTCGGTTGTTAGAAGGGGATCTTCGATAGAGCGGGGAACCGAAGGTAAAGCTGCCTGATGTAAAACAAAATCAACTCCATCTAAAGCGCTGCTGCAGGCATCATAATCCCTGATATCGCCTTCGACGAGTTCTATCTTATCCATGAAGGAGGAGATGTTTTCTCTTTTTCCTGTTATAAAATTATCAATAATCCTGACGGCATATCCCCTTTTGACAAGTTCTTCGGCAATATTTGAACCGATAAAACCAGCCCCACCCGTAACTAAGTATTTATCCATTTTAATTAATCAGAATTTATTCTAAATATCCTAAATCATTCAGTTTCTGGATAACCTTTTCTGCACTCTCTTCCAGAGTTTCCTTATCGGTCTCCAGTAGAATTTCCGGGTTCAGAGGCTCCTCATAAGGATCGGAAACACCGGTGAACTCTTTTATTTCTCCGTTGAGGGCTTTTTTGTACATTCCTCTTACATCGCGCTCGATGCAAACTTCCAGAGGACACTTGACATAAACCTCTATGAAATTTCCGATCTCCTTCCGAGATTCGGTCCTTATCTCACGATAGGGAGAAATAAAAGAAGTGAGCACTGCCACACCATTCCTGGTCAAGAGCTTGGCCACAAAGGTCACCCGTCGAATGTTTTCATCCCTATCTTCTTTGGAAAATCCTAAGTCTCGAGTCAGGCTCTTCCGGACTATATCGCCGTCCAATCTCTCAACCTTCAAGCCTTTCTCTTTTAATATTTCTGCTACCCGATCTGCCACCGCAGACTTCCCTGAAGACGGCAATCCTGTAAACCATAAAGTGAAGCCCTTTTGCTGCATCTTATTACCTCTCTCTCCTCTGTCTGTACAATTTTTCATCAACAACCTCTATCATTTTTTCTAAATCCAGATTTCTCTCCCCGAGGAAACTATGTATTTCCTCCAGATGCTTTTTAGGGCTGGAAAGAATCTCGTTGTAGTTTACAAATAAAACCTGCATGTCCTCCCTTCCCTTAATATCTGCCTTTGTCTTGTTGTTCAGCTTGACGAAGGCCTTCCTTGTATCATCCCTTTCCTCATCCTTGGCCCTCATCATTTCCTCCATGGAGTCCAATATCTCCTCAATGCTCCTATCCACATAGATTAATTTGTAGTTACCAGGAGGAAGGTATTGAAGGCCGTAGGCTATGACCTTTAAAACTCTATCCTCAAAATTGAATACATAATCAGGATTGTCCTTGAGTTTGTCTATGATACTCTCTACCTCCAAGTACCCCTTCGGATTACTGCGATCAGGTTTCCTCTTTCCGTCTGAAGCCACGGGCAAGCCCCCAGCATCCAGAATTTGCATTAACATCGACGTGCCTGATCGAGGCAGGCCCGAGACTATATAGATCGGTTTCATCATTTCTACTCCACGAATGGATTGTCGTAGCCGAGGATAATCTTAGCCACTTCTGGCCGCATCAGTTCCGGCGGAGGAATCTTTCCCTGAATCAGCATTTCCCTAATCTTTGTCCCGCTGAAGTTGATGTGTTCTGAGGGCTGATGGGGGCAAGTTTTCTCGTTGACCACAGAATTGCACTTCTTGCAAAAATAAAAGGACTTAAAGAATAAAGGGACAATTCCCAGATCAGGGAATTCTTCGAAAATATCTTGAGCAGCATAAGGCGGATAGTAATTGCCGACACCTGCATGATCGCGTCCTATGATAATATGGGTGCAGCCAAAATTTTTTCGGATTATGGCGTGAAAGATAGCCTCCCTCGGACCTGCATACCTCATCTCCATCTGGAGAATGGCCACCACTGCCCGCTCTTTCAGATAATAATACTTGATGAGCTCGTCATAAGAGGCAAGAATCACCTCGTCTTTGAAATCTCCTTTTTTCTTGCGGCCAATGACCGGATTTACAAAGATTCCATCGGCGAATGTCAGGGCTGTTTTCTGGACATATTCATGTCCGATATGGGGGGTATTCCTTGTTTGAAAACCTACAACTGTCCTCCAGCCCTTCTCCTTAAAAAGAACCCTTGTCTCAATCGGCTTGAGTTTATAGTTATAAAAAGGAGTCGGAGATTCCTGAATTAAATCGATTTTCCCGGCGAGAAGAACATCTTTCATGCCTTTGACCTTGGCCACACCAGGATGAGCCGTGTCTTTTGTCTGGAAGACTTTCTCTGCCATCTCCTCTTTGTCGTATTCATATTTCTCTTCAAGGTAAAGAACTGCTATTGGGTCGTTGTTTTCATTGCGAAGGATAACTTCCTGCCCTATCTTCAGTTTTTTTGCCCCCTCCTTTTCAGCATCAAGGACAATAGGAATGGGCCAGGGAAGATCGTCGGAAAGTCTCATGTGGTTCAAAACATTCCGGTACTCCCCTTTCCCCATAAAACCTTCGAGAGGACTGAAAATACCGGAGGTTATGTTTTCCACATCGCTTACCAACTCAAAATTCAATTTAAGAGAGGGTAAGACCTTGGCTTTTTCCAGAGCTTTCTCTTTTTCCCCTCCGTGAAGAACCCGCTCCACAAGTTTGCTGCCATGGGGCTTAATCATCTTTCTCTCCTAAGCTGAGGCAAGCGCCAAGCTATTTTCCAAGTTACTTGATTATGTGTCATTGCGGGCGTTGCGTGGCAATCTAGTAGGATTTGTCAATGCGAGTGACCGAAGGGAACGTGGCAATCCACCGTTGCGAGCGTTGCGCGGCAATCTCATCAGAATAATAATCATAACTGGTATATCATGGTAATATCAGAATAAAATCAGTCAATATAACCCAGCGCTTTCAATCTCTTCTTTACTTTTTCTTCGTCCTCTTTAGTTAAGGATTCTTGTGTCTCCTCCTCTTTCGAAAGGCTCTCTCTCAATACCTTAGAAATATAGCTCGAGACAGAGGTGATTTCTGAACCCTTTATCTTTTCCTCTATTTTCTTATACAAGGATGTGACAATAGAAACTTCTGTAAATTCTTTCTCCATCTTTTTTCTCCCTTCTAAACTAAAAGCAGAAGCCCTTTTCGAAACAGGCTTTGACTATTATCCTTTTTGATTTAAATAAGATATATACAACACCTCACTGATTTTTTCAAGACGGGGTCAGACTTGCAAAACTTGACAAATTCCCTCTTTTAATGTTTATAATCTATTAAAAATGGAAGAAGAGCCCTCCCTTACCACCTAATAATATGGAAAAAATCGAACACCCCTACTTTAGGAAGAATTCTTTTTCAGGAGTCCTGGACAAGAATTTGAAAAAACTCGAAAAAAGGCTGGGAATCTCTCTTTCTGTCAGGGGGGACAGCCTTTTGATAGATGGCGACCAAGAAAAAGTCGAATTCGCAAAATACTTCTTCAACAAAATGAGAGAGCAAGAGGAAAAAGGATACGCTCTTAAAGAAGAAGATTTTAACATCGTGCTTGATCTTTTAGAAGAGGACAGCGCCCATCGCCTGGAAGACTTTTTTCCAGCAGAGCCTTTGAATCTTTCCCGAAAATCCGTCACTCCCAAAAGCCTCAACCAACAAAAATACATTGAAGCAATCAAAAATCTTGATTTAGTCTTTGGAATAGGACCTGCGGGGACTGGAAAGACTTACCTGGCCATGGCAATGGCTCTCTCCTTCCTCCAGAATAAAACTGTCAATCGCATCATCCTTACCCGGCCTGCCGTTGAAGCAGGCGAAAAATTAGGTTTTCTTCCCGGTGATATATACCAAAAAATAAATCCCTACCTGCGCCCCCTCTATGACGCTCTCTTTGACTTAGCTGAGTCAGAACAGGCTAACAGACTGATTGAGAAAGGTGTCATAGAAATTGCTCCTTTAGCCTTCATGAGAGGAAGAACTCTGAACAGTTCTTTCATCATTCTCGATGAAGCCCAAAACACGACAAAAGAGCAGATGAAGATGATCTTAACTCGCGCTGGCTTTGACTCCAAAATGGTTGTTACAGCGGATATCACTCAGATAGACCTGCCGCAACCCCGCAAATCCGGCGTTTTGCATGCCATGCAAATTCTATCTTCCATAAACGGGATAGCTACTATCCATTTTAATGAAAGAGATGTTTTCAGGCACCCGTTGGTTCAAAAAATCATAAAAGCCTACCAAAAAGCTGAGGCCAAATCTCGCAAAAATTAAAAGCAAATGAACCCCATCTCCTTTAAAAACCTTAAGTTCTTTAGGAGGTCTGAGCCTCAAACAGCAAAACAAAAAAACAGCACTTCTCCCTCCAAGACAGAAATAAAGCTAAGCTTGTGGCAAAAACTGGCTCAGAGTCCTATTGTTTTTCTTTTCATTTTTGTGGCCATTCTCGCCGCCTTTATCTCTTACGTACCTTCAAGATCCCTTCCCCTTCTCCCAGAAGGCGAGATCGCACGCTCGGATATCATCGCCCCGGCTAATTTAACCGTCGAAGACAAAGAAACAACTGAAAATAGAAGAAAGGAAGCAGCCGATGTAATCCTGCCTGTTTACACCCAGGATGTAAATATCTTCTTGGACACAGAAGAGAATATTCGGGAATTTTTCAATTCCGGACGAGAATGGCTCAAGGAACCCGTTACAATTGCAAGGAGAGATGAACTCCAAAAAGACATTCAAGAGAAATATAATTTTGACATTTCTTCTAAAGACTTGAGGCTTCTGATAAAAACCAAATTTTCTGCAGTAACTGGGGAAAGTCTCATTAGCCTCCTCGGAAAAATCTATGCGCGAGGCATGATCCTCTCGAAAAATCTTTTTATCCATGGAGAGCCGGAAAAGGGCTTTATTCTTTTAACGGGCCCGAATACTGAAAAAAACCTAAAAATTGAGGAGATAATTGATACAAAAGAAGGCAAAGAAATATTGGCCGAGGAAATAGGTCAGCTGGACCTTCAACGAAACGAGAAAGCCCTGCTTACAGATCTTATTAACATCTTCCTTTCGGCAAATATCACTTACAACAAAACAGAAACTGAAGCGCGGAAAGAGCAGGCCCGCCAAAGCGTAGAGACTGTCTTTTACACTATAAAAAAAGGTAAGGTGATAATCCGCAAAGGGGATGAGGTCAATAAGGAAGCTTTAGAGCATATCAATGTTATAAACCAAAACTTACAGGCCAAACCAAGCTGGCTGACCAACTTCTCGGGCACATTTCTTCTTTATGCTCTTCTTTTCCTTGCCCTCTGGTATTATTTAAATTCCATCACGAAATTCAGACGAGCCTTGAAAATTTTCATCATGATGGGTGCAACTCTCATCATAAGTGTTCTTCTGTATAAACTCTCAATCTTCTTAGCCAGCATATTCAGCGCAAGCACCAATATTTTCCTGTTTACCTATACTGAGAGCTACTGGTATGCCTTCCTCTTTCAGTTCGGAGTTCTTCTCTTTGCCTTTCTTGCAGGGAATCAACTCGCTCTGATTTACACAGTCCTCAACAGCTTGCTGGCAGGCTATCTCTTCAAAGAGAATTACTATCTGATGATTTTTAGCCTTATAGGAGGCTTAGCAGCAATTTACGGAATAAAATATTACGGAAAACAAAAAAGAACATCTGCCTTTCGGGCAGGGATTTTCTTAGTTGCTCCCGTCAATATTATCGTTATTCTTATTATCCATCTTATAAGAGAAATAATGGGTCCTATTGACCTGCTGGCCAGCGAACTTTTCATGGGTATTTTAGGAGGGATTTTATCCGGCTCCTTAGCCTTTCTTCTCCTTCCAGTCTTTGAAAACGTGTTTGACTTCCTAACCCAAGCAAAGCTCTTGGAGCTTATGAACACGGACCTCCCGATCTTCAGGCAGATGGCTACGGAAGCTCCTGGTTCCTATCAGCATTCTCTGACAGTCGCTTCTTTGGCTGAAAGGGCCGCCGAAGAAATCAAACTTGATCCTATGCTGGTCAAAGCCGGTGCCATTTACCACGATATAGGTAAAATCAAAAGACCTGAATATTTCATCGAGAACGGAATCGAAAATCCTGATCTGCACAGAGACCTCAAGCCGAGTATGAGCTCTCTTGTCATCATTAATCATGTCAAGGAAGGAGTGGAGCTCGCAAAAAAACTAAAACTTCCAGAAAAAATAAGAGAAATAATCGCCCAACATCACGGAAGATCACTGATGAGATTCTTCTTCCAGAAGGCGAAAGAAAAATATGATCCCGAAATGCATAAAATAGGTGAAGAAAGCTACAGATATCCGGGGCCCATACCTGAAAGCAAGGAAGCTGCCTTGATTATGCTCTCCGACTCTGTCGAGGCAGCAGCTCGCAGTTTGAAAACACCCTCACGTCCAAGCCTGAGAAGAGTGATTACTGAAATCTTCAATAATTATATACAGGATGGGCAGCTCGATGGCTGTTATTTTTCCTTCAAAGAGCTGCAGACAGTTGCCTCGAGTTTCCTCTCCACTCTTTATTCAATCTATCATCCTAGAATTGAATACCCTGGCTTTGACTTTGAAATGAAAAAAAAGACCGAAAAAAACAAAAGACCACGATAATTGATAAAAAACATCATCAACAGATATTTTATAAAACTATTCAGCAGTGATGCTGAACTTATAGGTGAAGGTATCGGCATTTTAAGGATTGTC
>CAYUXD010000082.1:0-8707 GCA_964448655.1 uncultured Eubacteriales bacterium | reverse complement strand
TTTGGCCAGTACATGCTCATCATAGCGCGCCGGGGAAATACCATAGGTAATCTCGGGCACATCTTTCCCTGTCAAAACTAATTTTACTCCAGGAAGAGCTTCAGCCTTTCTCGTGTCAATCTTTTTAATCCGTCCGTGAGGGATGGGAGAATGGAGAATTTTTCCGTAGAGCATGTTCTTAAAATAATAATCTGCTGTAAATTTAGCCTGGCCTGTGACTTTAGCCGCTGCATCCACCCGCGGCAGGCTTTTGCCCACCGTGTGATACTCACTAAGGTCATCTGGAAGAGATTGTGTTTCTTTTATTTTTATGTATTTTTTCCATTCCTTCACAGCTTCAATAATGCGCTTGTAACCGGTACAACGGCAAAGATTTCCGGAGAGAGCTTCCCTTATTTCCTCCTCTGACGGGTCTGGATTGCATTTTATAAGGGCTACAGCGCTGAGTATCGCCCCTGGCGTACAAAAACCACACTGGACTGCTCCGTGGTTGATAAAGGCCCGCTGTAAGGGATGAAGCTTTCCTTCTTGATCGACTCCCTCAATCGTGGTTATCTCAGTTCCTTCACAGGATGCCGCCAGGAGGAGGCAACTGTTCTTTGGCTCTCCGTCCACAAGGACTGTACAAGCGCCGCACACCCCAAGGTTGCATCCTTTTTTGGTCCCTGTGAGTCCCAGCTTATCTCTTAAAACATCCAGAAGAGTTTCTCCATCTTTAACTGCGACAGAGTGTTCTTCGCCGTTCACCTTGAGGACGACGATGTTGTATTTTCCTTTGTTTTGCTCCATAGACATTACTTTCTGCTCCTGGATTTTCCTTGAGTTCGAAACAAGGCTATATTTAAGGCTCTGACTGTCAAGATTTGGATCAATTCTTTCCTATACCAGATAGAGCCTCTTATATCAGAGATTGGCTTTGCTTCTTCTTTTGCCATTAAGGATGCTTCCTCGAAGAGGCTTTGAGAGGGTTCTTTACCAGACAGAAATTCAGAGGCTTTTAAAGCCTCGACAGGAGTGGGAGCGACAGCTCCGAGAACGATGGCTGCCCTGTCTATTTTTCCGTCTTTGAGAGTAAGTCTGGAAGCGACAGAAGCAACTGCAAGAGCATTGGCTTCCCGAAGAGCGAATTTTTGGTACGAGATCCCAGTATTTGGCGGAGGGAAGGGGACAAAAATAAAGGTCAACAATTCCCCACTCTTACAGATTGTTTCTCTTGGACCTCGGAAGAATTCAGAAAGAGAAACCTCGCGAGATGACTCCGAACACTGAAGCTCAACTGTCGCCTCCGCTGTTATTAGCGAGGGAGGAAGGTCTGCAGAAGGAACTGCGCTTGAGATATTCCCGCCAATAGTCGCCATAGAACGAATCTGGTAGGAAGCCATGGACCTGGCAGCACCAACAAGAGCCGGGATGTATTGGTCTATCAGGGAGCTGGATATTATATCTTGAACCGTTACCATGGCTCCGATCCGAATCTTTTTGTCTTTTTTCTCAATGCCTTTGAGCTCTTCTATCTTATGAAGAGATATGATGTCCCTTGCTTCCCTCAAACCCTGTTTTATATCCACAATAAGGTCTGTTCCCCCAGCGACAATACGAGCTTTCTTGAGTTCTCCTAAGAGTTTAAAAACCTCAGCTAAGCTTTGTGGAGAGTGAAATCTTATTTCTGAGAGAATCATTTCTGTCTCTTTTCTCAGTCTGCTTCCTTAATAAACGTAAAAAACTGCCAAGAAGTTCTTATCTCTTTAACCTTCCTAATTCTACTGGTGCGTATGTTTCAAGGGCCAATTTTACGCTTTCTCGAACACATAATTCAACTGTCCATTGGGCAGCTTGTTGACTGCTACCTTCATTTCCATGCCAAGTTTAATTTCGTCCTCTGGAATATCACCGGCAAGCCTGCCAAAGATTTTATAATCTCCGTAGTCCAGAAGAGCAATGGAATAAGGCAAATCTCCTTCGAACCCGACAGGAGCATACTTCAGTTTACTGTATGATACGAGCTTCCCTTTCCCAGATACTTCAAACCATTCCACGTTTCTGGAAAGACAATGATAACAATCAGCCCTGGGAGGGAAAAAGACCGTCCCACAGTCTTGACAGCGAGTACCCATGACTTTGCCCTTCTCCAGGAAATCTATAAAGTCGTTCACCTTGGTAACGGATGTAAAGCTAACCGTCCCAAATTTTTTGAACCGATCATCTATTTCTTTCTTCTCACTCATTTCTTCACCTCCCAAGAATGGTGACATTTCCATAAAGGCCTACTCCGCCGATGTTATGGACCAGCCCTATCTCCGGATCATTGACCTGCATTTCTCCCGCTTCACCTCTGAGCTGAAGGACAATTGTCCTGATCTGGGATCCACCGGTGGCACCAATAGGATGACCTTTGGATAGCAAGCCTCCATCCACGTTTGTGGGTATACTCCCCTCTTTGTAAGCCTCTTTACTCTTTATGAGCTCCCTTCCTTCTCCTGGCTTGGCAAAGCCCAGGTCTTCATAGGCCAGTATTTCTGAAATAGTGAAACAATCGTGAACCTCTGCCACATCAATATTTTTTGGAGTGACACCGGCCATTTTATAAGCCTGTTCAGAGGCCTGACGGGCCACAGCCAATCCTGTAAACAAGTCCCTGCCCGCCATGTTAACGCTGGCTGATGCAGCGCCTAATCCCCGAATCCAGACTGGTTTTTTCGAAAGAGCCTTAGCCTTTTCTTCGCTGGCTACAATAAGGCAGGAACTTCCATCTGCGTTGGCACAGCAGTCTCCTACGCGAAGAGGGCTGGCTACCGGACCAGACATGAAATGGTTTGGATCAGTGAACATCTCAAGCGTCACTGGTTTGCGGAACAGGGCTTTTTCGTTGATCTGACCATAAGTGGCAGCTTTCACCCTTACCAGAGCCATGTCGTCAAGAGTGGTTCCGTACTTTTCCATGTGAGCCTTGGCAAACATGGCGTAATAAGCAGGCATCATCGTTCCAAATGGACTTTCCCACTGGATATCAGCTCCCCGGCCCATCCTTTCCTGAGATTCTGCTGAGGAAATCTCTGACATCTTCTGAAAACCCAGAACTGCCACTACATCATGAAGACCTGATTTCACTAAAGAATAAGCCATTCTCAAGCCCATGCTGGTTGAGGAGCACAGACTCTCTAAATAGCAGGTTGGCTGTGGGATAAGACCAAAATATTCAGCAAATACCCCTGATGGTGAGCGCTGCTTGTCGTACTCAGGAGCCGAACAAATAATAGAAGCATCGATATCGCTCGCAGTAACTTGGGCATCCTCCACGGCTTCCTTAAATCCTTCAAAGGCAAGCTCTCTGATCGAACCGGGATACCCCCGGACAAAGGCACTCTGCCCGACGCCAATAATCGCAACTTTTTCCATAAATTACCTCCCTAAATGTATTGGCCTCCATCAACCTTGATGACCTCACCTGTGATATGCTTAGCTTTTTCACTGGCAAGGAAAGAAACCAGATAAGCAACATCTTCTGGTTTTCCAAGTGAGTTAAAAACAGTTTCTGAGAGAGAACTCTGTTTAAAATCTCCGGGCATACTTTTAATCATATCCGTTTCTATTAAGCCCGGGGCTACCGCATTGACATTCACTTTGTATCTTCCCAGTTCTTTGGCTACGGTTTTGGTCAAGCCGATTGTTCCTGCTTTGGCTGCAGCATAATTAGACTGTCCAAATCTTCCTCTCATAGCGTTTATAGAAGTGATGTTTATGATTTTTCCTGATTTCTGTTCTTTAAAGACTGGGGCCGCAGCCCTGATAAAATTAAAGGTGCCTTTAAGGTCAACATTAATCACAGCATCCCATTGCTCTTCAGTCATCTTCCAGACCACTCCATCCCAGTTCATACCAGCATTGTTAACTAAAATATCTAAACGGCCAAATTTATCTATAACATCTTTAACCAGCTTCTGGACTGCTCCAAAATCAGAGACATCAACTTTGTACTCTTGGGCTTTGCGGCCTGTGGCTTTTATCTGATCAACGATTGCCTTTGCCTCTTTCTCATGTTTCCGATAAGTTAAGGCCACATCTGCCCCGTTTTGGGCTAAATCCAAAGAAATACTGGTGCCGATGCCCAGGCTGCCTCCAGTTACAAGGGCTACCTTCCCTTTTAGATCCATTTTATTCCTCCTGTTATGTTGTTTTTTCTTTTATAAGGTGGGCTTGATAAATCAAGCCCCTACAATATAAATATATCAGGTTTGGTGAATCAAACCCTACAATATAAATATATCAGGTTTGGTGAATCAAACCCTACAATATAAATATATCAGGTTTGGTGAATCAAACCCTTACAATATAAATATATCAGCTTTGGTGAATCAAACCCTACAATATAAAAAGACCATAAAATTATAGTCAAAAAAATTAAACAAAATGAGCCTCGAATAAAGGCTCTTTCTTTATTCCTTCGGCTTTGGCAAGACTGCTTCCATGAAGGCTTCATCGATTGTCTTTCCTTCAGCGATGAGCTGCCTGTACTTAATAAAATCAATAACGTCTTGCCCGGTTATCTCCTTTGTATTAAAAGCCTGGAAGCCCAAATACGCCTCTGTAGCCATGTTTACAGCCAGCCAATGACGGTTGTAATTTTTTGCCATATCCCAGAAATATTTCTTTTTTGCTCTCACACTGTCCAGAGACTTTATCAGGCAGCCTGGAAAGAGGTTGGTAAATTTCCAGATGATATCGTTCACAGCTTTATCCAAAAGCTCAAAATCAATCGGTGCTTTCTTGAGAAACTCCCTTGCTTTTTTTCCCTCTTCTCCTTTGAGGAACTCTCCATAGACAATTTCTCCATCCTCAATATATTTATCCGTAATGACTGCAGGGTTGCGGATGATCTTTCCATCCTTTTTTACTGCCGGCACCGCTTGAGTGATCAGGCCAAGCCTTTTCATCTTATAAGCACTCCACAGTTCACAAGAAACGCAATTCCAGATGGCATCTTCAATGCTCAAGAACCAGGGGAGAAAATCTGAAGAGCCTCCGTCCGGAGCTGATCCGTGCCGGGGACCAGCCTGGCCAAAAATAGCGGTGTCTGCCGAAACAGCGATATCACAGGCCATGCCTATCTCTTGACCGCCGGCGATTCTCATCCCGTTTACACGGCATATTGTCGGCTTCTTGCAGAGGAGGATGGAATCAACCATCCCGTTGAAAAGGTCCATGTATTCGCCGTATTCATTGGGCTTTCCAGCATAGTATTCTGCATATTCCTTGGTATTGCCCCCGGTACAGAAGGCTCTGTCCCCAACAGCAGTGAAAACAGCTGCTACCACACTTCTGTCAAGAGAGGCACTCTGAAACCCAGCAATAACTCCCTTCACCATCTTAGTCGTGTATGAATTGTATTGAGCAGGATTGTTGAGGATAATCCAGGCAGAATAAAGACCTTTAATCTCCTTACCTGAAGAATCGAGGATAGGCCTTTTCTCGTATGTTGTGCAGGGCGGCTCTGTCCCCCAATGTTCCTTTCCCCAGAGAGAATGATCCTTGAGCTCTTTATCTTTTTTTAGCCAATCTAAACCCATCTTTTTCTCCTTTTAAGCAAAAAATAATTACAAAACTTAACCACACCTGAAGTTAACTCTTTGATTTTCCAGGTAGAATACTAATTTCTCAACGAATAAACGTCAAGCTCCACGTGCTTTTATTTTTCTTTTGTCTATAATGGCGACTAGAAAAAAGGTCACCAGGCTTACCATCCAGCAAAAATAGATTGGATGGATAAGGCCGATTCTTTTAAAAAAAGACGAAACTTGAGGAAATATGAGCCAGAGAGCAAGGGCAGCCATGGATGTAAGCAAAGTCCAGGTGGCATGAGCACGTCTGCATACTTTTGGCCAGAAAATGGTCATCAAAGTCACCAAAGTATAACCAGTAGTCAAGGAGAGGCCGAGAAGCAATGTTTTTAAAATGTTACCAGAGACAAAGTACGCAAGAAGGTAGGTAAAAACGCTCAAAACAAGAACCGAAATTCGAGAAATTCTTCTTTCTCCTTTTTCCTCAAGATCAGGGGTCACAAACCTCTTTATTAAATCTCCCACAACCAACGTAGCACTCCCGACAAGAAGGGCGGAAGCGGTGGAAACATCAGCAGCCCAGAGTCCAGCTAGAACAAGACCGGCCACTACCGGACTAAGACTCAAAACTGTGCGCGGGAGAGCTTCGGTGGCTATAATTTCTGGATGAAGAATAGTAGCTGCAAGACCTATGACCGCACTTATGAAGCCTATAGGGAGAATAATCAATCCACCTAAGATAAAACCTTTGCTGGCAGAAGAGGAGTCTTTTGCGGCAAACGTAATCTGGACCACAGACTGCACTGAAAAGGCCATCGTGCACATCACTATAAACCAGGCGATTATAAGCGGCCAACCGATTGCTCCTAGATCAAAACCAGGATGCTGTGAGGGTAGCTTAGCCATAAGCTCTCCAAATCCTCCTATTTTTCTAATCGCTATAACTGCTCCTAAAATAACTCCTACATAAATGAGAATCACATTGATGATATTAGTCAAGCCTGCTGCCCAGAACCCTCCAATCAAGGTTATCCCTATAAATACCACAGCAGTAACAAACATTCCCTGCTTGAAGCTAAATACATCGGGAAGGAGCGAAGAGAGGATAGCACCGCCGGCTACATACTGAACAGAGATAATAACTATCTGCAAAACGAGCTGTCCTATGACACCTATAACCCGGCCCGAGGTGTTGTAATGTCTTTCGAAAAGTTCTGGGAGGGTGGCTACCTCCAGCCGGCGGTAGCGGCGGGCAGCGATAAGACCGACTAAAATAGCCCCTGCAGCCCAGGCAGCATTATACCAACCTGCTGATATTCCGGTGCCGTAGGCTCCTTCTGCCACTCCAACTGTAGAAGCACCTCCTACAGCCAGGCCGGCGAGAAGGGGGGCGACAACCCAGAAAGGAAGGTTTCGGCCAGCCAAAAGATAAGCAATCATGCCTCCCCTGCTGAGGCGGCGGGTCATCCAAGTAACCACATAGAGAAGGACAATGTAAACGCAGACAATGCTCAAGGGAATCCAGTTCATGTTAAATGCTTATTTTTTACGGGCTTGATAAATCAAGCCCCTACAAATCCTTGTTTATATTCAACCGGTGGGTTTGATAAATCAAGCCCCTACAAAAAATAAGAGATTGCCGCGCTCCCTACGGTCGCTCGCAATGACAAATAATCATGCAACTTGGGACAAGATCCACCGCTTAATTCATGCTTCTTTTATGATTTTCAGGCGGGCATCGACAACCTTCGCTCCCTTACCTTTCTCAAAAGCAAAGACAGGATTTAAATCCATCTCGTCTATCTCAGGAAAATCAGAGGCAAGTTGAGAAAGACGAATCAGAATTTCAGCTAAGGCATCAATATCCACTGCTTTCTCTCCCCTAACACCCTCCAGAATGGAGTGTCCTTTTATGGAGTGAATCATCTCCAAGGTATCCTCCCGGGAAAGAGGTGCCAGCCTGAATTGCACATCCTTTATGGTTTCGACAAAAATTCCGCCCAAACCAAACATAAGCGTTGGCTGGAGGGCTTCGTTGCCTTTAGCTCCCATGATCACTTCTTTTCCGTTCTTAAGATATTCCTGGAGGATGAAGCCCGGTTTTTCTTTTTCGAACTTCTCGGCCATTTTATCAAAAGCTGCCTCAAGGGATGCTTTATCTTTGATATTGAGGGAAACGCCTCCAACTTCTGTCTTATGAATAATCTCTTCAGCATCAACCTTTAAAACCAAGGGATACTTAATTTTCGAAGCCGCACTATCAAGCTCAGCTCTTTTCTTGATTATCATGGACTTTACAGTCTGAATTCCGTAGCATCTGAGGATTTTAAAGACATCATCCTGTGGTAGAAATTTCTCTTTACCTCTATGGTGGTTTATAATTTTTCCTACACCATTCTTATCCACCTCATATCTTTTATAAACAGGAGCTTTTCTCTGGACAATCTTTCCATACTCGGTCATTGAAGAAAGCACTCTGGCTGCTGTTTCTGCAAAATCGTAAACAGGTATGCCACTTTCTCTGATGATTCGGATGACTTCAGCCCATTTCTCTATAGTAATCACCTGGCAGACAATCGGCTTCTTGGAAACCTTCCCAATCTCACCAAGCTTTCGGGCTATGCCTTCACAATCGACAAAGGGGGCCGTGACAAAAACAAGCAGGAGCGAGTTAATATTCGGGTCTTTGAGGAGAGCCTCGACTGTTCCTCCGTACTGCTCGGGGCCCGCAGTAGCAACAACGTCAACAGGATTAGAGACAATAGCTTCCTTAAAAACAAGCTTGCCTAAAGTGTCTTTGGTCTTTGAACTCAATTCAGCTAATTTAAGCCCGGCTGAGATACATTCGTCCACTCCAATTATTGCCGGTCCTCCTGTGTTGGTGACGATAACTACCTTATCTCCTTCGGGAACAGGCTGGTTAGAAAAGGCAATGGCTGCATCGATCATATCTTCCTGGGTATCAAAGCGGAGAACTCCGCTCTTCTTAAAAATCGCGTCTGCTATTGTTTCTTGCTCGACCAATGCGCCCGTATGAGAAGCAACAGCTTTTGTTCCTTCAGATGTTTTTCCTGTCTTCAAGGCAAGAATAGGCTTTTTAGGAGTTACACGGCTGGCCACTTCGAGAAAACCACCAGGATCTTTCAGGGTCT
>CAYUXD010000081.1:0-8747 GCA_964448655.1 uncultured Eubacteriales bacterium | reverse complement strand
ATTAGTATTACGCTATGTTGAACGAAATCCAGTGCGGGCCCGACTTGTATTTTCAGCCAGAGATTGGCGTTGGTCGAGCCATAGAGAAAGAATAAGTAAAGAGCATAAAAAAATAATAGATAATATTCCTATTAATCTTCCTTATGAATGGGGCAAATATGTAGATGAACCTCTAACAGAAAAAGAATTAGAGAAACTCCGCAAGGGTGTAATTCGACAATCTCCGTTTGGGAACGTTGAATGGCAAAAAAAGATAAGTCAAGAGCTTGGTTTGGAACACACTCTTAAACCTCGGGGGCGTCCAAGAAAAAAAATTGAATAAAGAAATAAATAACCAGTTAGTCTTTTATAGAGCTAACTTATCCAAAAAAGTAGCCTGTCCCCTTTTTTGTTTTTTGCTTGTGTTTTTATTTTTTCTTGTTAAAATAATCGTGAAATTTGAGTCAAGTTTTTGACAGGAGAGAACGATGTCTGTTTTCTTGAAAAAGATTCTCTGGGCAACGGATTTTTCGGATGAAGCTCAGGAGGCCCTTCTTTATGCTGAAGCCTTTGCCAAGGCCTTCAAAGCCAGGATTGTCGCTCTGCATGTTGTTCCTGATTTTTCTCCGGCTCTTTACGATGCGGCTTATGCTATAAGAGAAGACCTCGCCAGGAGATTAAATTTTATAAAGGAAGAAGAAAAAAAGAAGCTTATGGCGCTGGAGAAGGCTAAAGGGATTCCTTTTAAAGCTATTGTCAAAGAAGGCTCTACTTCAAGAACGATCATCGAGGTTGCAGAGGAAGAGAAGGTTGATTTGATCGTGATCGGAAGAAGAGGGATGTCTGCTATAGAGAAACTCTTCATCGGTAGTGTTGCCAACCAGGTCTTAAGGAATTCCCCTGTTCCCATCCTTGTAACCAAGAAAAAGAGTGGAAAGCCTCGCTTTAAAAAAATTATTGTACCCACAGATTTTTCAGATCGGGAAGAGGTAGAAAGGGATTTTGCCTGGAAGCTGGCCAAAGGCTTTGGCTCCAATCTTACGCTGCTGCATGTGCTCGAGCTTCATGACTATGAATTTTCGGCCAAGGTACTGGATGAGTTGTTTAACTCGCTGCTTAAAAGACTCAGGAAACGAAAAAAGAGAGAAAAAGCTGATATAAAAGTCTCGGAGGAAGTCTACCGAGCCATAAATGCCTCTGTCGGAATCGTTGATTACGCTGAAACTCACCACTTTGACCTTATCGTTATCTCCACCTGTGTCCAGACCAAGCTAGAGCGATTCTTTTTGGGAAGTACAACCGAGAAGGTGATCTCCTACACTCATATTCCTATTTTTGCCATTCCTCCCACATATTGCATTGCTTAAAGGTGGAAGATACCCGAAAGTATTGGGTTGCTCTAAATCTTGTTCTGGCTGAGTATCTAAAGGCAGCTAAAAAAATTGTTGACCATTTTCCGAATCTTAAAGATGCTTTTAAAGCCAGCAGCCGGGAGTTCGCTGCTTTAGGCGTAGAGAAAGAGAAAGCACAGGCCCTGACTTCCTCTAAGATACTGGATAGAGCCTGCAGAGAAATAGAAAAACTGGAGAGAAAAAAGTATTCTATTCTAACTCTGGAGAATGAGAATTACCCTGAATATTTAAGAGAAATATTTGATCCCCCTTTCGTCCTTTATTGTGCAGGAAACATCGAAGCGCTAAAAGGACCGGCTGTTTCAATAGTCGGAGCAAGGAAGCCTTCATCTTACGGGAGGGCTGTCGCCGAGAAGCTAGCTAGAGATCTGGCCTCTCGAGGAATCGTGATTGTCAGCGGTTTAGCCCGTGGTGTGGATTCCATCGCTCATTGGGGAGCTCTTGAAGGAGGGAAAACTGTAGCTGTGTTAGGTTCAGGATTGGATAACATTTATCCGAGGGAAAACCATGCTCTTTTTCATAAGGTCATCGAGCAAGGGGCTGTTGTATCTGAATTTCCTTTGAAATCTGCTCCGTTGGGCTTTCATTTTCCTATCAGAAACAGGATAATCAGCGGTCTTTCCCTGGCTGTTGTTGTGGTTGAAGCAACAAAGATAAGCGGATCTCTTATTTCAGCCCGTTTAGCTTTGGAACAGAACAGAGAGGTCATGGCTGTCCCCGGGAATATCACTTCTAATCTCAGTCAAGGCACGAATTGGCTTATTAAAACAGGGGCAAAATTGGTTGAAAGCTGGGAAGATGTGGCAGAAGAACTTGCCTCGCCTCTAAAAGAAAGACTTCTTTCTCAAAAAAAAGAGGAGAAAGAGAAGCCTCCCTCGATGAGCCCCCAGGAGCGGAAAGTCTTCGAGCTTCTCAGCTCAGACTCTCTCACCCATATCGACGACCTGGTCGAGGGAACAGAGTTTTCTGTATCTGAAATTCTCTCCATCCTACTCAAACTGGAACTTAAGGGATCCGTCTTCCAGAGACCGGGGAAATATTTTCAGAGGAGACTGTAATGGGGAAGCGTCTGGTTATTGTTGAATCTCCAGCCAAGGCAAAAACAATTCATAGATATCTAGGCTCTGACTTTGTGGTCAAGGCATCCATGGGGCATATCCGGGACCTGCCAAAAAAAAGCTTGGGTGTGGACATCGAGCACGATTTTGAGCCTGAATATGAAATCATTCCAGCAAGAAAAAGCACAGTCGCAGAATTACAAAAAACTGCCAAACAGTCAGAAGCAGTGCTGCTTGCCGCTGACCCTGATAGAGAGGGAGAAGCGATCTGTTGGCATCTGAGCACAGTTCTCGGCGGCTTTAATAAAAATATACATAGAGTTCTTTTCCATGAGATTACTAAAAGTGCTGTGGCGGAGGCCTTTGAGAATTTAGGAGAGCTTGATCAGAACAAAATCAATGCCCAGCAGGCAAGAAGACTCCTTGATAGATTAGTAGGGTATCTGATCAGTCCCTTGCTGTGGAAAAAAATTGGAAGAGGATTGAGTGCAGGTCGGGTCCAGTCTGTAGCTCTGCGGATGATCTGTGAGCGGGAGCGAGAGATCAAAGTTTTTATTCCTGAAGAATACTGGACTATTACAGCTGAGCTTCGAGCATCTAATCCTCCTCCTTTTAAGGCAGCTCTTACGGAGATAGAGGGCAAAAAAGCCAAAATAAAAAATGAGAAAAGTGCAGCAACCGCAGTCTCTGAGCTTCGTAACCTGCCTTTTGACCTTGAAAGAGTTGAGGTAAAAGAGAAGAGCAGAAATCCCTCTCCACCTTATATCACCAGCACCCTCCAGCAGGATGGTTTTCGCCTTTTTCGTTTTCCGGTGAAAAAGACAATGTCTGTAGCTCAGAGGCTTTATGAGGGTCTTGAGATCGGCCCAAAAGGATCAGTGGGCTTGATCACCTATATGAGAACAGACTCTGTTCGTGTTTCTAATCAGGCTCTTTCCTGGGCTCGAAAGTATGTTAGAGAGAATTATTCCAAGGAATATCTTCCCAAAAAGTCGCGCATTTATAAGAACAAAAGAAAAGCGCAGGACGCCCATGAAGCTATCCGTCCCACTACACTTTCGCTTCCTCCTGATGCCGTCAAGCCTTAT
The DNA here is from genome assembly GCA_964448655.1 of uncultured Eubacteriales bacterium. Taxonomy (GTDB): domain Bacteria; phylum Acidobacteriota; class Aminicenantia; order Aminicenantales; family Aminicenantaceae; genus SOIV01. The sequence continues at coordinate 5,210 of CAYUXD010000081.1, read as the reverse complement.
CTCAAAAAGGAAGAATACAACCTCTATCTCATCATCTGGAATCGATTTATCGCTTCTCAGATGAGTTCAGCCTTGGTTGAGGAGACAGTGTTTGATATCAAAGCCTCGAAATACAAATTTAAAGCCAAGGGAGAAGTTATCAAATTTGACGGGTATTTCATCCTCTACCCCAATCTGAAAAAGGAGGATAAGATTTTACCCAGAGCAGAGGCTGGAGAAAGACTGACGCTCATTGACCTTGAGTCAGAGCAGAATTTTACCCAGGCTCCCCCGCGCTATACAGAAGGGAGCTTGGTCAGGGAACTGGAAGCAAGAGGTGTCGGTCGACCCAGTACCTATGTCCCTATCATTGCCACCTTACAGAGTCGTGTTTATGTCGTTAAAGAAAAAGGGAAGTTTATCCCCACAGACCTTGGAATTTTTGTGACTGATTTTTTGATCGAAAACTTTCCTGATTTGATGGAGTTTAAATTTACGGTTCGGCTGGAGGAAGAGCTCGACCGAATAAGCGAGGGAGAACAGGACTGGGTGAATTATTTAAAATCGTATTATTCTTTCCTTGATAAGGACTTAAAGCAAGCAGAGAAGCACGAAGGTGTGAAAGGGAAAGGAATTCCTTTGGAGGATGTCTGTCCCCAATGCGGCCGCCAGCTTGTCATTAAGGATGGGCGTTACGGACGGTTTAAAGCTTGTTCGGGCTATCCTGAGTGTAAACACAGGGAGAGCATGGTTAAGAAAGAAGCAACGCCTTTAGAAGAGACATGCCCCGAGTGCGGGTCCGGTCTGGTTTTAAGGCGGGGAAAATACGGGACTTTTATCGCTTGCTCGAATTATCCTCAATGTACTTACACAAAGACAGAGAGAAAGGATACAGGTATCGCCTGTCCGAGGAACTGCGGCGGGACAATCATCAGGAAGAAAACGAGGAAGGGAAAGATCTTTTTTGGCTGCAGCCAGTACCCGAAGTGTGATTATGCAACCTGGGATGAGCCCATCTCTCAGCCCTGTCCTGAATGCGACCGGAAATTTGTGCTTCGAAAAAATGTCATAAGGGGAGATCCCTTTCTCTACTGCAGCAGTGAAGCATGCAGCTACAAGGAGATAGTGGAACGGGAGAAGATTTGGGAAAAAAAGGACGCCAGTTCTGAGGAGGAGGAAGACCTTTAGGTATTATAACGGAGAAAGGGAAAGGCTATAGAGTAAAAGCATGAGCTTGCATATTTTTCTCATTTTTAAATTAGGTGCTTGGTTTTGTCTCAAAGCTGCGTGATATAATGAAATGTATTTTTGGTTACATTTGTCATTGCGAGGAGCGAAGCGACGCGGCAACCTCATTCTTTTATGAGATTGCTTCGCCCGCGCGGGGCTCGCAATGACAGATGAGATGCCATTTTGGCAGATATAATGAGAAAGGAAATCAGCGAGTATCTCACCTCCCTTAAGCACGAAAAAAACGCCTCCCCCCATACAATCTCAAGCTACAAGAGGGATTTACTCCAGCTTGCCGGGTATCTGGAAGAAAGAAAAGTTGTGTTGAAAAAGATTGACAATGTTGTTCTTCGTGGGTTTCTGGCAAAGCTTCAGGAGAATCAAAACAAAAAATCAACCATGGCCCGCAAGCTGGCTGCGATTCGCTCTTTTTTCCAGTTCTGCATCAAGAAAAAATGGCTGGAGGACAACCCTGCCAAGGCCGTGGCCACCCCAAAGCAGGAAAAGCATGTGCCCTCTTTTTTATCCGAAGACGAGATGGCGCAATTCCTGGATTTACCTCAGACGACTCAGCCCTTAGATTTAAGGGATAAAGCCGCACTCGAGCTACTCTATGCAACGGGAATGCGGGTGAGCGAGTTGGCAGGACTCAATCTTGATGATCTGAGTTTATCAGAAAAGTTGGTTCGAGTTAGAGGAAAAGGCAAAAAGGAGAGGCTTATACCTTTCGGAAGGAAGGCCGAGGATAGCCTGGCTTTTTATATTCGAAGCAGGCCTCAAATCAATAAAGGCAACATTGAGGCTAAAGCTCTGTTTTTAAATTACCGGGGAGAAAGACTTTCCTCTCGTTCTGTGGAGAGGATTGTTGATAAATATATCCGCCTCACGGCGCTGCGGAGGAAGATCAGCCCTCATTCTCTTCGCCATTCTTTTGCTTCCCACCTTTTGAGCAGGGGTGCAGACCTGAGGGTGATCCAGGAGCTTCTGGGACATGAGAGTCTAGCCACAACTCAAAAATATACCCATCTTGATTTAAGGCAGCTCCTGGAAGTCTACAAAAAAAGCCATCCCCGCTCCTAACATAAAAAGGGGACAGGCTACTTTTTCTTGGAGCAGGGAGATTTTTAGCATTTATTGAGTTTAGATTTGACATTTCTTACTCCTGCATAATATAACACCAACCAGAAAAAGAAGCCTGTCCCTTTTACACAATCCTACTCTTGCCTAACAAGAAAATAACAAAAAAGTAGCCTGTCCCCTTTTTGTTTGTGGAAACTTTTGTTTCCCCTGAAAAGTGTCTTTTGTAAACGTGCATTTACTTTTTTAAAAATGACGTGTTTGAAATCTGCTGAAAATAAAGGAGATACAATTTTCCAAATGTTGGCCTCGAAGTTGCATATAGAAAGACTGAAAGGAGGTTACCATGAAAAATTTTATGATCAAGGGTTTAGTTCTGAGTGTTGTCCTTGGCCTTGTGTTCTCTACGTTTTTTTCTTTTCAGGCTCAGGCGGCTCCGAAGGCCAGCGAAAAAAAGATCAACATCAACACTGCGTCTTTAGTCGAGCTTCAGAAACTCCCCCGGGTTGGAGAGAAAGTGGCCCAGAGAATCATCGACTTCAGGGAGAAAAACGGCAGGTTTGGAAAGATCGAAGAGATTATGAAAGTAAAAGGAATCGGAGAGAAAATGTTCGAGAGAATAAAGGACCTTATCACCGTTGAGGAGGCACCTAAGAAAAAATAAAAGAAAGAAGATATTTTATCTCCTCGTCCAAAAAAGGATTAAGACAGGGTTGAGTCTAAATATTCGAGAAGAAACTCTTTCAATTTCTCAAGAGCCTGACCTCGATGGCTCACCCTGTTTTTCTCCTCAGGTAAGAGTTCGGCAAAGGTTTTTTTTAGGGGTGGGTAGTAGAAGATGGGATCATAGCCAAATCCGCAGCTGCCTCTTTTTTCGGAAGCTACGAGACCTTCGGCGGTTTCCTCGATTTCCTTAATGATCTTTCCCTTTTGGGCGATAATCATGCATGAGACAAATCTAGCTTTCCTCTGCTCAGAAGGCACGCCTTTCATGAGCTCCAAAACCTTCTGGTTGTTCTTTTCGTCTGTTGCCTGAGGACCAGAAAATCGGGCTGATATAACTCCGGGTGCTCCCTTGAGATGCTCGATTTCGAGTCCGGAATCTTCAGCCAGAGTAAGTCCTTCCCAAAGTTCACTGTGGAAGAGACTCTTCCCTCTGGCATTCTCGGCAAAGGTTTTGCCGCGCTCTGGAAAAGTTCTTTTTAGGCTCAGTTCCTGAAGGGTAAGGATTTCAAGAGGCAATTCTCCCAGGAAGCTTTTGATCTCTTTTGCTTTCCCCTGGTTTGAGGTGGCAAGAAGAAGTTTATTTCTAAGCAATCTTTATCTCTAATATCTCCTCCAGGTCGAGAAGGCTTTGGTTGAATTTTTGTTCCTTTTCTTCTGTGGATTGGAATGAGAAGTCAATGACGGAGATATTCTCTTCTTTTCGGAGGTTGAGTTCACGGAATTTGAGACCTTCGTGAAGAGCTATTCCTTTGATATTGAACAACGTATCCTTAGAGAGTTTCGTTTTGAGGCTATATTTGTAAATCGACTTTTTCAGGTATTGGTCTTCAAGCTGCCTGAAGATGACCAATGTCAGGATGATTATGGCGGCGAATATGATCGCTACCCAATAATAACCAGCGCCTATCACCAGGCCTAGGCCTGCCACAGCCCACAGAGTGGCGGCCGTGGTGAGGCCGACAACAATTCCTCCAGCCTGGATGATCGTTCCAGCGCCGATGAAGCCTATGCCGGTAATCACCCCAGCAGCAATTCGCGAAAGGTGATTCTCGATTCCTTCTTTTCCTTGGAAAATAAGCCCTGAGAGGACCATCATCATGGTTGCGCCAACGCAGATAAGGATGTTCGTTCTGAATCCAGCAGGTTTATGGCTGGATTCTCTCTCGAGGCCGATCAGGCCGCCCAAGGCAACAGCCAGGAGAAGTTTTAATGTTATTTCTAGTAAACTCATTTCATTTTCCTCTTAGTTGAACTTGTCTTTAATGTATCACAGCCGAAAATCAGAAAACAAGGTTTCCTGCGCGCAGGAATATGATTCTTATGTAGGGGCTTGATGAATCAAGCCCCTACAAGATAAAAATGTGTGTTTGATAAATCAAAGACCTACACAATATAGATCAGGCCCCCATACGATATAAATCAAATCCCTATATATCAGCGGTTCAGAAAGTTCTTGAACCAGAAATCCACATAATGTCGGTTGGAGTAGGCTCTTTTCTTGTCCCTGAAACTATGTCTCTGGTCAGGGTAAAGCATGAATTCAAATTTTTTGCCGAGGTCTATGAGTTTATCGATCAGCTGCACGCTATTCTGCATGTGAACGTTGTCATCCATTACCCCGTGAGAGAGGAAAAGAACTCCTTTGAATTTATCAGCATGAGTCATCACCGAACCGAACTCATATCCCTCCTGGTTTTCAGAGGGTCTGTCCATGTAGCGTTCTGTGTAGACTGTATCATAAAGTTTCCAGTCCGTGACAGATGAGCGGGCGTAGCCGTGGGTGAAATAATCGGCTCCGTAAGTTAAGGCCAGACAGGTGGTGTAGCCGCCGTAGCTTCCTCCTGTGATTCCGATTTTTTTCTTATCGACAAAAGGCTTTTTGTGAAGCCACTTGACAGCTTGGATAAGGTCATGCATCTCCCATTTGCCGAGGCTGCGGTGCATGAGAGACATTCCTTTTTTTCCGAAATGACCAGAACCACGGTGGTCAACGCTGAATATGATGATTCCTTCCTGAGCCGCATAAAGAGAGGAGAGGGGGGGGAATGAATTGGAGACCGTACCCGAGCCCGGGCCACTGTATATTGTGAAAAGCACCGGATATTTTTTGCTCTCGTCAAAATCAGGCGGAAGAATCCAGTAAGCGGGAAGGGCCCAGCCGTCCTCGGTGGGAACAGAAAAAAGTTCTTTTTTTCCCA
>CAYUXD010000080.1:3431-8884 GCA_964448655.1 uncultured Eubacteriales bacterium | reverse complement strand
CTTACCCATCCTTTACTGGCTAAAAAAGGACATTCTTGAAGTTCCAGTAGATAGGGAATTCAAAAATCTGCAAAAATTTGCTTCCCGCATAAGGATTTTGAAAAGCCAAAGACCCAACGGCGGGTGGTACAAAAGAAAGTATGAAGGTCATCCTCGCTGGGAAAAGACCTATTACATAGTCGACACATTAAAAAATATGCTCAAATTATACAACTTCGGTTGCTCTCTGAAAGATGAAGGAATTAAAAAGGCGATAAAGTTCGTACTGTCTACGCAATCTGCAGCAGGAGATTTTCGCGGAGCTTATCTTAATGAATATGCACCCACATATCATGCGTTGTCTCTTGAAATCTTGTGTCTTTTTGGTCCTGATAAAGATGAAAAGATCCAAAAAGGATTCCGATGGATTATCAATAACAAGCAGGATGATGGAGGCTGGGTCATTCCCTATCGGACTATAGATCAAGAACAGCTCAAAAATCGATATAATTATGAGGCCCAATTAAAACTTGAACCCATTAAGCCTGATAAATCTCAACCTTTCTCCCATCTTGTTACGGGCATGGTACTGCGCGCCTTAGCAGCATCTCCGACATGGAGCAAGAGTAAGGAGGCCTGGAAAGCAGGGGAGCTGCTCCTGAGCCGTTTTTTTAAGGCAGATAAATATAATGATAGAAAGCTTCCATCTTTCTGGGAAGAACTCGCTTATCCTTTTTGGGCCACTGATATTTTAAGCAGCCTTGATTCTCTCTCCAAGATTGGATTTCCTGTGGAAAATGAAAATATCCAAAAGGCATTAGACTGGATGCTGAAAAAGCAGAATAAGCAGGGTTATTGGGAAGCTGGAAACAAGAAATCTACCATTGAAGACCATCTCTGGGTGACCTTTGCCGCTTTGAGAGTTTTGAAAAGATTTGGAGTGCTGGATCTTTAACCTTACTTAAAGCCCCTTTTTCAACTTATGTAATCAACAAGGCGGTCTTCCAAATCCATAAGAATTTTTAGAAGACCAGTTCTTGTGAGATAAAGGTTTTGATTCATTCTTGCATTTTCTTCTGAATTCTCATGCCTGAGGATAATATTTGTAAAAGAACTACTGCCAAAATAACAATTCTTTATGTTTTTTACGAGTTTGTTTAGCGAGTCTAGGTCAAATTCATTTTTAGATATAATCTTCTGAGACTCATCATGAAAGTGGGAGAAGACATTTGCCCAATCACGAGTGTTGCCAGCCTTCAACAAAAGGGAAAGCTCGTTCAGGATAAGAGCAAGCTCCTTTACCCGCCACTTTTCTATCTTTTGCATTGACTTTTAATAATGACAAAACTGCCATAAAAAATCGAGTGGAATTTTGAAATGGTTTTCTCAACCATCCAGATTGATCTCTATGTTATCACTGCCAGGCGATGGCTGTATGGTGAAAAAACCGTGAGAAAGGCTGAGCGCGCATGGTTCCTCTCCGAAGGAGAGGAGAGCGAAGCCTTGATCCGAGTTGCTTTTGACTCGCTGGGGCAAAAGCAACGTGTTTTTGAACCATATAGCCTGAGCCCTTTGAAATGGAAAGATAAAGGTGCTACCATGAGATTTCTTAAGACAGAATCCAATGAAATACTTTCTAAGTCTTGGCAGCAACCTTGGAGACAGGGAAAAAAACTTAACTCTTGCTCTCTCTTTATTGGAAAAGGAAGGAGTTGAAATACTTAAAATGTCCTCCCTTTACGAGACTCAACCCGTTGATTTCCCAGCACAACCATGGTTTTATAACCAGCTTGTAGAGGTCAGGACAAAGGCTAATCCTGAGGCTTTTTTGGACCTGATAAAAAAAATCGAGCAAAAAATGGGAAGAGAGCATCAGCAAAAAAAAGGGCCTCGAATAATAGATATAGACATCATTCTGGCTGAGGGCTCTGTTATTTGCAAAAAAGAACTCAAGATTCCCCATCCCAGGATGGAAAAAAGAAACTTCATTCTTCTTCCCTTTGTGGAAATATCCCCTGATACAGTTCATCCTGTTCTTAACGAGAATATGAAAACTCTATGGAAAAAATCGGATGACCGTTCGATTGTAAAACAAATCAAACTGCGTGCAGTTCGCAAAGAATAAGACGCAGCCTATGATAAGAAAGAAGTATCTCCTGACCCGACAAGATGAGAAGAAACGAGGGACGTTCCCCAAAATGCCAAGCTCTAATTCGTTGATTTTATCAGCATAAAAATTACAAATTAACAATAAAGAATGACCCCGTCAAAAAAGAAAATTATCTTTACAGTAAAAGCTAATTCATTATAATAGGTTTTCTACCGTGCGAAAAATTGCTTGTCTCTCCCTTGTATTTTTTCTTTCCGTTATCCAGTCTTTCGCCGTTGAAATCAAAGGAGAGATACTAAATCTTGAGGGAAAGCCCGTTGCAGAAGCTGTTGTTCTTCACCGTAAGAGCGGAAACAAGGCTTTGACAGATGAAAAGGGTCTTTTTATTCTTACTGTTCCAGACGAAAAAAAGATCAGGCTTGAAATCTTTCATGAAGATTACATAGAACAAGAAATTGTCCTCGCCTCCCAGGACCTATCAGGAAAGGTTACTGTAAGGCTTATTCCCTATATTATGCAGAGAGAAGAGATTGTGGTTACTGCCTTAAGATATCCTGAATCCTCCTCCAGTGTTCCAGCCGCTGAAACAGTCATTCCCAAGGAAACTCTTGAAGAAAAGATGTCTTCAAACATCACAGAAGGCCTCTCAAACATACCTGGAGTATCTAATATCGGCACAGGTGGTTTTTCTCTAGTGCCCAATATCCGCGGATTAGCAAGGAGGAGAGTGCTGATAATGATTGACAATGCTCGGGTGACAAGCGACAGACGCACAGGGCCAAATGCCTCCTTTGTTGACCCCCAAAATATTGAAAGAATCGAGGTCTTGAGAAGCCCTTCTTCAGTTTTTTATGGTTCTGATGCGATAGGTGGAGTCATCCATATCCTTACCAAAAAACCATCCATGCAGGAAAGATTTAGCGGAAAAATCAGTGCCAAGTACGGCTCGATTAACCAGGAAAAAGGGCTTGGATTTTCTCTTGAAGGGAGCAAAAAAAATGCAGGTTTTCACCTCTCTTTCCAGGGGAATGATGCTGGGAACTATTCTTCCCCTTCGGGCGAAGTCCTCCAATCTCAGTTCACACAAGGAAGCCTCTTCACTAAAATCTCTTACATAAAAGAAAAAAGAGAAGTCCATTTGAGCTTTCTGGGATCAAGGGGATACGATATTGGAAAGGCAAACAAAGGCAGTTTAACCGAGCCAACCTTGTATCCCAAGGAAAGCCAAAATCTTCTCCAGATTCACTGGCAGGAAAGAGGATTTGGGAAGGAAGGGCAGCTATCCTTACAGGCTTATTTTAATCCCAATTTTTTAGAAACAAAGAAAGAGAATAAAGAAGATTCGCGGACAACATTGGAATCATACAGCAAGACACAAAGTCTGGACTACGGGTTTCATCTTTCATACGGGGAAAAAATCGGAAAGCATCTCCGGCTAACCGGAGGAACGGACTTTTATGGCAGAACCTCGGTCAAAGCCCATAATATAGACAAGAGTCTCGACTCCTACGGCAACATAACAGAAGTTTTCGAAGAATGGCCCTACGCAGACGGGGACAGGAAGGATATTGGCTTCTTTTTCTCACTTGATTACTCTGGCGTAAAAAAACTCGATCTGGTAAGTGGAATTCGCTGGGATTCCCTCCAGATGGAGGCTCTGCCGGGAGGTGCTGCCTCCTCTGAGAGAAGAAGATATTATGCCTGGACTGGTTTTCTGGGGTGTTCCGCCAAGCTATCTGAGCAGATCGTCATCTTCGGCAATCTATCAAGAGCCTACAGGGCTGCGAGCCTGAACGAGATGTTTTATACGGGCATCACAGGCAGGGGATTTATCAATGCTAATCCCGATCTTAGTCCAGAGACGAGCTTTAATCTCGATGCAGGCTTAAAACTAATCCTTAAGCGATTTTTTGCTGGCATCTACTCTTTCTATTATGAGATAGATGACCTAATAGAACGCTATAGAATAGATCCAGATGAAAGAATTTACGCCTATGGGAATGTTAACAGGGGACAGATCGGCGGATATGAGCTGGAAATTGAATATTATCCTTTCCCTGGATGGAAAATATTTGGCAATTTTTTCTCTTTTAGAGGCAAAAGCAAGACAACCCAAGACGCCCTGAATGATATTCCTCCTCCTCACCTTTTTATGGGAACCCGACTCTGGATTGAACATTTCTCTTTCGAAATAAACACAACTCTTCAACAGGAGAAAAAAAAACCTGGTCCTGCAGAAATCGCAATTCCTGGCTACGGAGTGGTAAATATCAAAGCTAGCTATCTATACAATTCAGCTTTACGCATCTATCTTGTCCTATCCAATCTTTTGAACAAGAATTACCTGGCCAGACCGGATCCTGATAGCGTTGAAGAGCCAGGAAGGAATTTTATATTTGGCCTAAGCTATTCTTTTTGATAAATTTTATATGCAGGAGGGAAAAATGAATTTATCAATCTCTAAGAGAAGGTCAAGCCTTTTCTGTATTTTCATCCTTTTGTTTGTATTTTTTATGTTTCAGCAGGCTCAGTCTTTTACCCTTGAAAACATCATGAGCTATGCTTTCCCCTCAAGTCTGGTGGTTTCTCCCAAGGGAGATCTTGTGGCCTGGGTGTTTAACTGGCAAGGGAAGCGGAATATCTGGACGGCCCAAGCACCAGAATACAAGGCTCGCCAGCTCACAACGTATTCCCTTGACGATGGCCAGGAATTAGGCGGGCTTGCCTTCGACTCAGAAGGGAAGATCATCGTTTATGTTAGAGGAGGATCTGCGAATCGAGCCGGAGAATATCCCAATCCCACTTCCAATCCTGAAGGGACAGAACAGGCCGTCTGGGCCATAAAGATTGAAGGAGGCGAACCCTGGTTGCTCGGGCAGGGAAGCAATCCAGTACCTTCTCCAGTCGGAAACTCTGTGGCCTTCACTTTAAGAAGGGAAATTTACTTGATTTCCCTCGATGAATCCTCAAAACCTGAACATCTCTTTAAAGCTCGGGGGAGGAATAGTTCCCCAACCTGGTCACCTGATGCCTCAAAGCTTGCTTTTGTCAGCTCCAGAGAGGATCACAGTTTTATCGGTATTTATGATCTAAAGGCTAAATCCATAAGCTGGATTTCCCCTTCTGTGGACAGGGACGGCTATCCAGTCTGGTCTCCGTGTGGAAAATATATCGCTTTCATCCGTTTTCCTGGCGCCACAGGAGCTCCATCTTTTAGAGGAGGACAAGAATTCTCCTTGATGATCGCTGACATTGACAGCGGGAAGGCAGATAAAATATGGCAGTGTCCGAACGAAACCGGGGGCTTTTCTCAGTATTATCCATCCCGGACACTCCGCTGGGCAGCAGACGGCCGCTTGGTCTT
>CAYUXD010000080.1:0-3421 GCA_964448655.1 uncultured Eubacteriales bacterium | reverse complement strand
GAGCACGAAAAATGGATGCACCTCTACTCTATATCTGTAAAAGATAAGAAAGTTATTTGTCTCACTCCAGAAGAATATGAAGTGGAGGACAGCTTTCTATCAGCTGATGGGAAAACTCTAATCTTCAACTCAAACTCTGGCGATATCGATCGCAGGCATCTCTGGTCGGTTCCGGTCACGGGTGGGAAGGCCAAACTTCTCACTCCTGGAGAAGGAATTGAATGGGCTCCAGTCCTTGCTTCCGACGGAAAGGATTTGGTTTTCTTTTGCTCAACTGCTTCACAACCTGCTGCGCCTGCAGTTATGAGCCTTAAAGGAAAGAAAAAGCGCCTGATCGCACCTGAAGCCATTCCAGTTGAGTTTCCACAGAATGATTTAGTCAAGCCTCAGCAGGTGATATTCAAGGCTCCTGATGGACTCGAAATTCATGGTCAGCTTTTTCTCCCCAAAGGAGCAAAATCCGGAGATAAGCGGTCAGCTGTTATCTTTATGCATGGTGGACCAATTCGCCAGATGTTTCTCGGCTGGCACTGTCGGGGTTATTACCATGGCGCCTACGCTCTGAATCAGTATTTAGCTCATGAAGGATACGTGGTTCTTGCTGTGAATTACCGCTCGGGCATAGGATATGGTTATGATTTTCGTGAAGCTCCCGACCAGGGCCCTCGAGGTGCGTCTGAATATCAGGATATTGTTGCTGCAGGCAGTTACTTACAGAAACGTCCCGAAGTTAATCCCAATAAGATTGGCCTCTGGGGAGGATCTTACGGAGGATATTTAACTGCCCTAGGACTCGCCCGTGATTCCGAGCTCTTTGCTGCGGGCGTAGATTTACACGGTGTCCACGATTGGTCTCTCAGAGGGAGGCGACGCAATGGAGGAGGTTGGGAAATTCAAGGAGAGGATCTGATGAGTTCTGCCTATCAGTCTTCCCCCGTTGCTGACGTTTATTACTGGAGTTCGCCGGTCCTTTTTATTCATGGAGATGACGACAGGAACGTAGATTTCATCCAAACAACAGATCTGGTTCAGCGCTTGAGAAAATTAGGTAAAGCCCATATTGAAATTCTCGTATTTCCTGATGAAGTGCATGGTTTTCTACGCCATGATATCTGGCTAAAGGTCTACAAAGCAGCTGCAGACTTCTTCGACCGCTTCCTCAAATAACTATTTAACACCTGCATAAAAAATAGAATTAAAGAAGAGCCTGAAAGTTCCGTAGGATTGCCCTCTAAACTGAACGGGGAAGCCCAGAAGGATTATCTTGCCCTTACCGTAGGGAATATCCAGGATCGCTGCTTTTTGGCGAATAATTCTATCACCATAGATCCAACCGCTCATCAGAGGGTTTTCTTCAGGGTACTTGGATATGCTTTTAGGTTCCTTTTTTGCCCCAAACGAGGGCATAACATCAAAAGCACAGCTATTATCGAATATTGTAGCTGCTTCTTTGGGCATGCCGTAGGCCAAGGGGTGGCTGGTATCAAATTCCATCCGAAGAATGGACCCGGTGCAGACGAATTCCTCATTTTTTACTTTTTTTAAAACATTCCTGACTGGCAGACCGAAATGTTCGACAGCCAGGTTGCAGGAAGCATTCATGAAAATTAAAGTCCCGCCGTTCTCGACAAACAGTTTCAAATTGCGAACACCTCCAGGAGTGATTCCCCCTACATACTTTGGTGGCATTGTTCCTTTGGCATACCCGTTTATCACCGCTTCAGGCCTGTAGGTGTCGGGCATAACGATGACATCGGAGTTCGCATTGAGGTTTCCCGCACGGATATCCGCATCATGAATGCTCGAATAGGGGAATTCGTATTTCTCCAAGATTAACCTTGTCCAGCCTTCGTCTGCGCTCGCAAGCCATGATTTATACATCACTAGTCGAACTGGCTTTAGGCTCAAAGTCTTCACATTAGGATCACGAGAAATGCCCGTAATTTTAAGGTCAAGATCTTTGGCCAATTTCTCCATGAAAGATCCTTTAATGCTTGCTGAAGGAACGATGATTGTGCCTTCAGGAAAAAGTGTGTTATTAGCTGAAATGGGCCCTTTTGCCCAGAAAACTTTGCCTCCTTGCTTATGAATTCTATTTGTTGCTGTGAAGCTATTATTGTCTTCGTGGCGTATAAGATAGGAATGCCCAGGCTTGCCTACAATACTTCCTTGCTGAAGCTTGACTTCTTTTACGCTGGTCATTTTTGATGCTATTAGTGAATTAGCTGAGTAGACCTTCACCCCAAACTGGTAGGGAAGAGTCCAGCCCATCATGTCGTAAGATTCAAACGGAGCTCCTTCAAATTTCACAGGATCGATAAGACCTTGCCACAGATCCGGGTATTCCCTTAGGTCTGGATAGTTCTGTTCTTCAAACACATTTTTGATGAAAAGAGCAAAAGGCTGGGTCATGGGGATGACGTAAGTTCCGACTGGGTATTTTATTCCGTCACAGGTAAAAGATTCACCGCTCCTGTAGACATCGATTCCAAGGAGAATCATCCGGTTGAGAAGAAGAGAAGCGGTTCCCGGGTCACGCTGATTTTCCGGAATTATCCAGGCATAAGGGGGCTCTTTGCTGAATCTATTGATAACATCTTTGCCCATCTTATACTTGTTGAATAGCAACTCCTCACGGTATTTGGAAGCTACATCAAGTACGGCCATGGAAGCTGTCAAACAGTAATCGACTGCATCTTTGATACGCCACCAGCCTCCTTTCCAGGGATTCGGGTAAAAGGCAGACATCGTTAAATCTCGGTACTGTGTGGGAAAATCCCGGATAGTGTAAAAATAAGGTGTTGCGTAACGATAAAGAGCGGTTTCCGTAAGAATGGATATAATATTATGGGAGTCCACAACCTGAGTCACGTAACCGGGATACCATGTGTCAAAAATGAGTCTGGAAATGGCTCCCTCTTTGCCTTCCTCGTCAAATGCAGCTCCCATGGCAGAGCCGACCAAATTTTGCCAGCGAACGATAAGAGGATGAACGTTAGGATTTGTGGGCTCTGAGTTGGGAGGAGTCCAGATACGGGCAGGAAAAGGAGCTGTTTGATGATGATTATACAGGATAACCGGATACCATTCTTTGTTAACCAACCTGGTCAAATGTTGCGTCTCAATTAGATTAGCAATATAGGAGTCGCGGTTGTTGTCGTGGCCTGCGTATATGTGGTACAGCCAGGGCATACTGGAGACCTCAAAAGGAGTGCCGACATTAGGATGATACCACTCAGCCAGAAGATTCATCCCATCCGGATTTGCAAAAACAAGAACAAGAATAACGTCATTAAGGATTCTGAGTGTTTTCGCGTCTTTGGCCGTCACTAAATCATAGGCAAGTTGAATATTGTGTTGAGCAGGAGCACATTCATTTGCATGGAGACCGCCATCAATATACACTATTGCCTTCCCTTCC
>CAYUXD010000079.1:0-8905 GCA_964448655.1 uncultured Eubacteriales bacterium | reverse complement strand
TCAGTGAGTCCACCACAACGAGCCGCACATCGCTATCTTGTGCCCTTTTCAAAACCACCCTTTTACCCTCAGAATCGTCCAGCCGGATATCCTTGGTGGCGTCGTGAAATGGGGTAATTATGTCGTCTAAGTCAAGTCCCCATTTCTCGGCCCGGTCCAGGTTTAGGGCCTGGGCTGCTTCAGCCTCGCACCAGAGCACCTTGCCTGTCTCCCCTTCGTAAGGTGCACCATCAGGCCAGGGGTCCCCCCTCAAGAAAGTGGCGGGTATTCGCAAAGCCAGAGCACTTTTGCCGCATCCTGGTTGACCGGCAAGTATTGTCACCATATTATTAGGCAGCCAGCCCTGCCAGGCCCAGGTGATTGGCCCGATCTGCTCTTTTAGCTCTCCCCAAGTCCCTGGTTCCTGTTCTTCTGGTGGTGGTATGTCCTCCGGATTCTCCTCAAAGATCAAATCCAGTATTTTTTCAGTCTCCGGCATTCCTTACCCGCTTCTTTTGGAGTCGTTCGATAACTCCATTGATAAGGCCCTCATAAAACTCATCCCCCCGCTCTTTTGCTTGATACCGGATCGCCTCGGCCAGTCTTTCGTTGGTCTTGGTCATTTCCTTTATTCCCTCGGTCAGATATATCAACTGTCGCACCAGCCTTCCCCGAAATTCTTCTTCGTCCATCACTTAAGTAGAATTAAGTTCCTTATAAATCCGTCTAATCTCTCTGATCTTTCTAACTGGTGTAATCAAGATTGACTCCTTTAGGATTGTTTCCATCATTCCTTATCTCTCACCCTATCTACCGTGAACCCGTCTTCACCGAGTTGGCGGATCATCAATCCAGTGAAGATCTGAGCAATGTGCTCACCGACATCGGTAGAGGCATCAATGGCAACCTGGGGCTTTTCCTTGGAGACACAATAGGCAGCACTGATCCTGACCTTGGCCTGACCAAAGGTGCACTCAGCGGAAATGATGGCCAGGGCAAGCTGCTTCTCTATGATTTCCCTCTCCAATCCTTCAGGAAACTTGAATCTGCATACCGTTTGCATCGTTACCTCTCCTCTTTAAGAAAGCTCTTTCGGCCCTTCACTACATACATACGGGATATTTTGAAAAAGTGTCGGAGGATCACTCCAGGTACTCGTTAAGCTGTTCCTTCTCGAAGATCTTTCTGATTCGTTTGAGCTCATCGTATACGGTGCTGCGCGGGGTCTTCAGGTATTCGCTTGCCTCTGTGATGGTGAACCCCTCTTCTCCAAGCAGTTGGCACAGTTGTTTCTGCTGTGGACTAAGCTTCTGCATGGCCTTGTAAAGGTCTATCTTCGGTGACATCTTGGAGAAGAAATCCCCAGAAGTCTTAGCGATGGTTTCCTCATGGAGTGTGTCAAGTAAGGTGAGGGAGTCCATATCGTCCCCGATAGGCTCATCGAGGGAAACGCTGAGATGCGCTATCTTTCTTTTGTCGGTTTCCCTCTCGCGTACAAGGTCTGTGAGCTTGTTTCGGATGACTTTCCCCATAAAGGTTTTCTCAGACGTCCCCTGTGACGCGTTGTACCTGTCCTTGGCAAAGAACCAGTGAGTGAGACATTCCTGTAACAGATCATCAAAGTCTTCCCGTCCCAGGCATGTCCATCTCTCCTGAAACTCGTTGACCAGTTTCCTGGCAACTGCCATTTCCCAATCCTGAAAAAGCCCTCTGTAACTGCAACTCAAAGAGACACCTCACTATTGTTTTTTTGAGGTGTCTCAGATGAGCCTTATTGATATGTTACAGGTTTAAAAGTCCTGGGTAAATCACGGAGGGCTCACGGAGGTTGGTACAGGGCATACCTCCCAGAGAAACAGAGAGGCAACGATGGCAAGGGCAGAGAGGGGGTTCTGGAATGGTGCGCAGTTCCTACGATATGATTTGAACCTTGATAGTAAGGGCTACCTCATGCCCAACGAAAAAGAAAGGACTCTTGCTGATTCTGCTCTTGATGCATACCTACAATTCGATCTATGCCGCAGACAACATAAAAATAGCCCTGTACGGGCCTCCACCCGAAACAGGGCTACTTTCTCTATCTGAATTTGAAATACGCTCTCAGACACCAACCTGGCTCCCCGGATTGGTATCCCAAAGCGTACTTTTATGGAATGAGGTAAAGCCTAAGCTGAAGCGAATTGCCAAAAGCCATATTACAATCAGCCCTCGGCCCAAAATGATCACTGTGAAAAAGCTTCGCTGTACGCTGCCCTTTGATGGGCGAGTTCCTCCAGTGGTTATGGTGAGAAGAAGCAAAAATGCTTATTCAAAGCAGAGGCCGCAAACGAAGGCTTTCTGTGCCTGAATACAGAAAGGGAAAGCTAATATAGCTTTCCCCCTGTTCCTCAGTCCTCCTTGGTTATAGTAATTCTATTCAGGCTCGCTCCCTTTGGGGAGATAATTTATCTGGATATCGAGCTGACTCTAGTTGTGAGAGAATTTAATGCAATGATTATGAAAAGAAGCTCCGAAAAATCCAAGGCCATAAACACACACAGTAATCTGAAACTCACACAGAATTTGTAGAGAGTGCGTTGAGTTTAGAGGTAGCTTCATATTCAAGTAAATTGATTAATCTCCCTATCTTACCATTCCCATTGAAGATGGTATTTCCAGCCAACTTCTGGTTTTTCGATGTGCCATACTATTAAGCGAGGGGATGATGTGGGCAGTGTTTTTGATTTATGCTCTTCGGCACCGTACCTAATAGTGTGTTTTTGAATTCTTTTCAGAGGTCTACTCTTTGGGAATCTAATAATGACAATTGCTTTCTCTGTTGGATAATCAACCTCGTAATTGAGACTCTCAACCCTTCTTGTGAAGCTATCAATGACATCAAATGCCAATGTTCTCCCGTATACTTCATTTTTTCTTAAGGGCATATGAAACTCCGTCAAAACCTCCTGGTAGGAAGAGACGGTTCTTACATCAGTGATTTTCCCAAACGTAGTACTAAAGTTTTCAATTCTACCTGTAGCCGCAAGATTTCTGTCCCAATGACAAAGGTAATTATCACTCTTGGGGCTAAATATCTGATTCTTCGTCAGGGTAGCTTTGCTGCCTGTAGAATCCTCGATAGTTAGAATAAAAGTTACATTCTCTATTTTAACCGGAAATGCAACTTCTGTGGGCCCCAGATAAATTGGAAAGAATATCCAAATACAGAGTAAGATTGCTAAACCCAGCAGTGCAAAACTTTGCCAATATTTGTGTCTTCGTAAGAAGTAAGCAAAAGCTGCTGCACTACAGACACTACTCACGATCTTAACCAATAATAGCAGGTTTTCCAGCATCTTAAACCCAAACCTCCATAATCCTATTGAGTCGGACTCTCGTGATGTTTGGAGGCATATCTAGTCTACCACCTCCACTTAAGATAGTAACTCCAACCCATTGTGGGGCGTCCTATAGTCCATTCAATTTCATATCTATTCGAGAACTTTGGGTATTCCTTAGAGCCCTTGTTAATCACAATTTGTGTTGAGCCTAATCTCTTCAAACAACTGAGAATCTCCTTAAAGGGCCTTTCTGGAGGGAAGATGATTCTCACTGTGGCATCATCTGTTGGGTAATCAACCTGATATAATATGTCCTCTTCGGGCTCCAGATAGCTGTCAATTGCAGTAAGGCTGAAAGTCCTATGATACTCTGTACCTTTTTCCAGGGGGCAAGGAAACTTAGTTACGACTTCAATTGAAGCAGCTATTGTGCACACCTCAGCGACAAGTCCGTAAGAACTGTGGAAGTCTTGCAAATAGCCCGTACTTCTAAGATTCCTGTCCCAATGGAATTCATATCCATCTATTAGAGCAACTATTATCTGGTGTTTTGTCAGTTGAACAACCGCCCCTGAACTGTCTTCAATTGTCAAAGTGAAAGTGATCTTACTGAACCTAACGGGATGTTGAACTTCAAGAGGCCAGACAACCGAAAAGTTCTTGATAATGATGGTAGTGAGGATTGCGATCAGAAAACAAAGAGCATAAAAGGTTTTTCGTCTCTCACGCAATAATCCTTTGACAAGGATGTAGATAAAACCCACGATACCGAACACATCTGCGAGAATCGACAGAAATAACAGAACTCTTGCCATATCTTCCCTCCATTTCTCTCATCTTAACGCCCGGATGGCAGACATTCCGAAATTAGGATCTAATTCTAATCAATAATTCACTGCGCCCAATTAGCTTCCTGTTGATAGACCTTTAATCTCGATTTCGATGTTTTCAGTAGAGCTGCTTTCAGGAGCCTTGCGGTTAAAGCGATTAGTCCCCAAAGCTACAACAAATAGGGAACAAATGACAAGAACCAATATTAAAACCACCCTCTTCATTTTCACCTCCATGTTTGAATCTTCTTAGAAAGATTTTGTATAATACCATCCCACTTCATGGTTGTCAAGTTTTTTTTCGAGAAATCCCACAAGGCTACTGTCCCTTAAAAACTCCTGAGGAAACCCAGATTACCCAATTACGGTAGACTCCCAGCAATTTGCTTTGCCCGAGGGTCTGGATGATTGAGGGGCTTTCTCCTGTCGTAGGTGACAAAATCAGGATGGGTAGAGATCCGGCGTCCTTTAATCCGCCGTTCTGGACACACTTTTGCCCCTTCTTACCCAAAGGGCTTCCGCCCAAGTTCTTGGACGCATCCACTAGAGAGATCTTCACAATGATATCATAATCGCTGGCGCTCCGCTTTTCTTCCGTTACCCGTTTCTCTGAAAGGAAGAAATTGAGATAAGGGGTAAAATCCTTGTGTACCGGATTCGATTTAAGTCACAAGGCTACTGAACCTTAGTATGTGGGTGTGCTGGTGCTGTTCAGGTTACAGAGGTTTTGGGGAGAACCTTGAAGCGAAGCACCTCATAGCCAGCTCTGTCTTCAACACTGTACAATATCTTTGTTTTGGGGATGACTCTCTGTGAGATTATCCTTCCATCTTTTCCCCAAATGAAATATTGAAATTCTGAAGTCTATCCAGTTTCAATGTCCTTTATCTCAATGGGTAACTTCACTACCTTACCAAATGCAGGAAGTTCAATCACTTGCCATGGATCAATCGAAAAATCAATAATCTCTCCAACTTTGTTCATAATTCCTCCTAAATGAAAGGGTTAGAATAGTCTCTAAACTGAAATGTGGAAGCGTCTGCTACTGCCCAGTCTATCTTATTAGTCAGTCAAACGGGAACAGTGTATGTACTGATCCCAAGAACTTGTAAGACTTCTTTCAAACACAATCCTCATAGTAGAGCAACTTTATCAAGCACATCCTTAAAGAATTTACTATAAAAGATCGACGGGGATCTGATCACGAGATCTCGGGTAGTGCAAGATAGAAATGGTTCAGCAACTCTTGTGGTAGCAAGCGTTTCTTGCGCTTTCCTTTGCTCTTAGGCCGATTATTTCCAACTTGTGATAATCATAGACACTCTCCCTTTCCCCCGATTATCGTGGTGGCAAAATATGTGTCCGTTTATGTTATGGTAAACTCTCGGCAATCTCCCTTACCCGAGGGTCTGGATGATTAAGGAGCTTTCCCCTGTCGTAGGTGACAAAGTCCGGATGGGTAGAGGTGCGGTAATTCTTTGATCCATCATTCTGGATGAACTTCTTCCCGTTCTTATCCACAAGGCTCCCCTTCAATGCCGTCCTGAGATTGCTGTAGATCTGATACTTGAAAGGATCGGTAATTATGCCTTCTTCCTCCAGGGAGTAGATATTGACCCACCCACCTTCTCTTTTCTTCAACTCCAGCACAAACCGCAAAAACAAGCCAAAGATAGAATCTCCAATCCCTATCCTATTCCCGTTGACTACTATATCATTGCTCCGCCTCATCGGGATCATGCCGGGGACATAGACCTTATCGTAGCACTGATACTCAAACTTCTCATAGTCCGTCTTCTGCCTTTTAGAGAGTTCCGTAATTGCCTTTGGCTTCAACAGTCCTGAGATAAGTTTCTTAATGGGCAGTTCAAAGGTCTGAGGATTAAGGGAAGCAGCAAAAGAGGTCTGGACAATCCGGTCGTGTCGGAAGACGTTTTTCAGAGCCACATCTTCAGTCTGCGAAACTGGAGTAAAGACAACGAGGATGTCATCATCCTTGCAGAGGTGCCTTAAACCAGAGAGTTTTAGTAGTTTCCCCTTGCCAATAGTCTGGATGAAGATGAAACCCACTCGATTGCTGTTGTATGTTTTGTGGCCCATATAAAAGCAGTCTCCGCTTATCCTGTGAAGCTTTCCGTTGATCCTATTTGCAGAAACGATTTCAGATAGAAGGTTATCCACAGAGAGGGCATATCTGCTCAGGTCATCCTTTTCGATTCGGATGGGGTCTTCCTCTGGATGCTGAAGGCATACTGCCTCCAGCTCCCCATCAGTTTCGACTATAGTTAAAGGGCAACCATGCTGACAGCGGGGCAGTCTTACCTTTTCTACATCGCTTCCGCAGGGCCTGACGTAGGTTAAGATTCTCCTCTTAGTGAGATCCCGAAACTCTTCCTCAGAGATTGAGAGGAGCTCCCTCTTGCTGAAGACTGGATTAGGACTTTTCTCGATTTCTCCTAATAGATACTTAATCACACCAGTTTAACTCCGTTTTCCTTGAGGTAGGCACCGATTATATCGGCGTGCCTTTTTCTGGTGAGGTCGGTGACATTCGGAGGGGTAATCTCAAAGGTGATCCTTCTCGCCTTTCCATCTATCTTCAACGTAAATCTGAACTTGGCATGCACCAATTCGCCAGACTTGATATTAATCCCTGGAAGATCGCTGTCCAGCGTTTCCAGCACATTGGAGGATCTTATCACCACCTGTGGGTTAGTGAGTCCTCTCACTACCAGCTTTACCCCCAGAAGATGTATGGATGTGATGACGTCATTTCCTGCAAAGCTGAATGTTCCGTCTTGCAGGGGTTTAAGGGAGTAGGCTTCATCCCTGAAGAGATCACTGGTCCGGGTTTCATCCCTCAGGATCGTTTCAGTAAAGGCCCTGATATAGTTGTCTTTATCCTTCTTGTAAGGAGCCTTGATGGAGAGCACAGAGGTCTTCCTGCTGAACTGCAATATATCCTCATTGGCTGGTCTGAAAAAGAGCGTTTTTATCTCCTGGCCTTCCCATATCGATACAGAACGCTTATAGGACCCATGAATGACCACAATCACCGCCTGATCCTCCTCATCATAGTGTCTCACACGGCACTCCTGCCCCTTGGCTGACTTGTAATAGAACGCTTTGATTCTCTCTTTGAACCTGTTTATCCTTTGAGGAGTGACCTTAAAGTTACCTGCTGGGATAATGTGCTGGCTCATCTTACTGGAGGCATTATAGAGGCAGTAATAGTCATAGGCATATTCATAGGCTTCCTTGTGGTGGAGGAAGATATGCATTGCCAGTTCCTGTCTTTCCTCCTCTCCAGTTGTGGGAATGTCGTAATATTGGGTAGCTCTTACCAGGTAATTCATCATCTTTTCGCAGATGTCGTTGATGTGGGTAAAGTCCTCGAGGATACTGCTTTTTAGCTCCTCATCGGGGATGGTGTCCAGAAAGCCATTGATGGAGTTGTAGTCGAGAGTTTTGAAGGGAAGAGCTGCTTTGGGGCGCCTAAGCTTCCACCTAAAATATTCCTTAATTAAAGGCTCGGAGATGGAATCTATAAATTTCTTTAGATTAAGGCTCCTATGTCGGGGCATCTGCTAACCTCGGTTGGGTTTCTCCAATATGGTAACGCTATTTGAACCAACAGCTTCGAAACCTCCCGTTGAGAACATGGTATCATCGGAGAAATTTTTATCCCTGAGTTTATCAGAAGAAAATGGAATTATGTATCAGTTTTATGGAGTTTTCAGATAGCCTCCACTGTTGGGCAAATTCGCACATTTATATTACACAATTGTATATGCCAAGAGGTCATCAATGTCCTTTTCAATGTCATTTTGGGTTGCAAGTATAGACTTAAAGGAATCTATCTTTCTCGCAAATATGTTTTGAAAGTGTATATTGGGGATTTTCACAGTCTGCCTGTTTGCGTACTCCTTGCTGAATGTTGCATTGTCGATTTTTGAGGTAACAAAGTTATAAAACAAATTCTGATACTCGTGAATAAACCACTTGAGATTAATTTTACTTCTCCAGATATTTTTTGGAATTAGTGCGTAAACGTCATCGTTAGTTGTAAATTCCTCTTTATCTACATAAAACATCTTACCTGCCAGCCCTTTTCTGACAACAAGTATGGCAGCACCTTGAAAAATCTTGAGTCGCCTCCCATTTGGTTGCGCCAAGCGAGATATCGTACCCATCTTGTTTTCTTTCAAAGTTGCACCTGTGAATATCTCCACTTTTTCCGCCTCATTACAAGGCAGATTGTAATAAATCAGTTCTTCAGTGAGACCACTATTCCCGCCTTCAATATGGAAAATACTCTCAATAGGGTTTTCGTCAAAGGACTTTACATCTAGTTCCTCGAATACTATTCTTTGCTGAATTTTATGTAGCTCTTCAATGATTCTCACCAAAACGCACTTAACCTTCGCAGCTATTGAAGTTAATTCAGCAATCTGATCTTGTATGTTTTTATTCGGAACGTCAAATTTGATTCTAGATATGATTTCGGCGCTGATATTCCTTTGTCCGCTTATTTCCCCACACGCGTTTCTCTCCAGTTCACCCTTTAGTCGATTCTCAACCCATCTTAGATTAAAATCTCCGATAAACTCTTTCTTTGGGTAGAGAAAGAGCACATTTTCTGTAACTGCAAATTTCTTAAGATCAACGATTTGAGTTTTGCCCGCCTTTCCGACTCTAACGATCAGAATAACAGGTATTTCATCTAGTGTTTTGTCAACCTTGATATGATGGATAGAGGCGCTTAAGCTTGATGCG
>CAYUXD010000078.1:0-8964 GCA_964448655.1 uncultured Eubacteriales bacterium | reverse complement strand
AAAGGACAAAAAAATAAAGGGCGCTGTTCTTACTGGTTTTGGTGTAAAGGCTTTTGTTTCAGGTGCTGATATCAATTTGCTTGCTCGATTAAGGACGCCTGAGGAAGGGGAGGCTCTGTCGCTAAGGGGTCAAGAGACATTAAACCTGATAGAGAACCTCGGTAAACCTGTTATTTGTGCCATGAATGGTCTTGCCTTTGGCGGTGGAAACGAGATGGCTATGGCCTGTACAGCAAGGATTGCCAAGAAAGGATTAAAGGCTTTGGCAGGTCAACCAGAGCCCAAACTGGGAATCATTCCAGGATTTGGAGGGAGCCAGAGGCTTCCTCGGACTGTGGGGCTTTCCAACGCCTGGCCCATTCTTCGGACTGGAAATCCAATATCTTCCGAAGAGGCATTAAAGATTGGATTAATCCAGGAGGAAGTCGAGGGTGATATCAAAGAAGCTGGGATTACCTTTGCCAAGAAGTTAATTTCAGGTGAAGCAAAAGTTCCTGCTATTAAAAGAGAACCGATCGAGGTTCCCAAATCTCTGCCAGACGTTGATATCGGGCATCTTTCTCGGAAGACAGATGAGATAATGAGGGAAGCCATACTTGAAGGAGCGAAAATGACTCTTGAAGAGGGCCTCAAACATGAAGCCAAGGCCTTCGGAAAATGCCTGAGGACCAAGGATATGAGAATAGGGATGGAAAATTTTATGAAATTCGGTCCGAAAAGGAATGCAGAATTTTCCCACGCATAATCCCCTGAAAGTGTTCGAAAACACGAAAACTGAAAACTGGAGGTAAAGATGGTTTTTGAAAAAGCATTTATTCCCTATGATGGATACTGGAGCACGCCTTTTTGTCGGTGGCAGGGCAATTTTGCTCATCTCCATTCAATGATATTTGCTGCTGAGATTTGTAAGGGAGCTTTCCCTGCCCGAAGAATCTCGCCGAGGATATTCGACGGAATAATCCTGGGAATGACAATACCCCAGAAAAGCTGTTTCTACGGCGCGCCCTGGATGGCAGGCATGATAGGAGCTACTGGATTAACAGGCCCTTCAATCAACCAGGCTTGTGCGACTTCGGCCAAATGTGTGAGTGTTGCAGCTGAAGGAATAGAAATGGGAGACAACGAGGCGGTCCTTGTGGTCAGCTGCGACCGGACCAGTAACGGACCTCATATCTATTATCCCAACCCGTTGGGTGTAGGTGGAACAGGTGATAAAGAGGATTGGGTTTGGGATAATTTTGGCTATGACCCCTGGGCCAAGAATGCTATGATTGAAACTGCAGAAAATGTGGCAAAGGAAGTTGGGATATCAAAGGAGGAGCAGGATGAAGTTGCCCTTATAAGATATAACCAGTACCAGGATGCCTTAAAAGATAATAGTGCCTTCCTTCACCGCTTCATGGTTGTCCCGGTTGATGTCAAGGATCCAACTGGACGAAAAGTCATTGCAACAGTTAGTGGGGATGAAGGTGTTTTTCCGACAACTGGTGAAGGACTGGCAAGGCTGAGGCCTGTGCTCGAAGGGGGGACAGTAAGCTACGGAACCCAAACATTCCCCTCTGATGGGAACGCGAGTATTGTCATCACTACCCAGGAGAAGGCACGAGAGCTTAGCCGTGACCCGAATATTGAGATAAAAATTCTCTCATACGCTGACGCGAAATCGAAGAAAGGCTATATGGCTATGTCCATCGTGCCTGCAGCTAAAAAAGCACTATCAGATGCAGGGATAGGGATCAAGGATGTTAAGGCTATTAAAACCCACAACCCTTTTGCTGTAAATGACATCTATTTCTGCAGGGAGATGGGAATCAAGTTTGAAGATATGAACAATTATGGCTGCTCGCTTATCTGGGGCCATCCTCAGGGTCCCACCGGTGCCCGATTGATCATCGAATTGATCGAAGAACTGGTAATTAAAGGCGGGGGATATGGTTTATTCGATGGTTGTGCCGCCGGAGATAGTGCAGCCGCAGTTGTTGTGAAAGTAGATCTAAAAAAGTAAACACGTAATAAAAAGGGGACAGGCTACTTTATTTATAAGAGAGAGGCAAAAAATATCCTGCCCCCTTTTTCTTTTTAAGAGAGAGGGAAAAAAGTAGCCTGTCCCCTTTTTCTTTTTAAATTATCTCTTTTTCTTTACCGTGCCTCTTGATCCTCCCCTGGATGATGTTCCCCTTGATCTTGTTGATGAACCTGATCTTGTAGCCGTTGATCTTATCCTTCCCGTGCTCGTTATCTTTCCAACGTTTCCTTGAACATTTTTCGTTGTAACTCTTGAGCTAGTTCTATTCTTTAACTGTTTCTTTGTGATCACAGATCTGCCATACCTTGATCTATAATAGATGTTTCCATACCTTGATCCATAATAGAGGGGGTAGCCCCGATAATACCCGCCGTAATATCCATAATAGGGATTATAGAATCCATAATAATAATCATATAATCCATAATAGGAATATGGGCTCCAGAAGAAATAAGGAAATCCTAAAGAAAATCCTCCCCAATAGACCGGGCTATAATAAGACGACATGTAAGGAGAATAATAAGGACTATGATCATAGTATTCTTTATGTTTTTCAGGTTTTACTATTATTCCTTCCCCTGTATACAGCTCATCAATAGTAGTACAGCTTGTAACCAGGAAAATCACAGAAAAGATAAGAACTAAATTTTTCATTTGTTCATCTCCTTTCTAACATAACTATTATACACCTTCTGCAACTTTCATGCCAAGTATTTTCAGGCAAAATCAGAGAATTCTTGCTGTTTTATTGTCATAAATCGTGAGCAGTTGTCGAAAAAAGGGGACAGGCCCCACAGGTTCAATCCTTGGGTTTCTTGAGCTTCTTCAGCGCGGCCAGAATTTTTTCTGGTGTGATGGGCAGGTCGCGTATTCTGATTCCGACAGCATCGTAGATCGCATTAGCAATGGCAGGAGCAGTGGGTACAAGGCCGGGCTCGGCGACTCCTTTGGCCCCGAAAGGACCGAAGCTGTCATTGGTTTCGATGAACTCAAGATCTACGGGAAAATTCATCTCCTGGACAGTGGGAATCTTGTAGTCCCTGAAATTCGGGTTCAGTATCTTCCCCTTTTCAGATTGAAGCTCTTCATAAAGAGCGTAACCAATGCCTTGGGCGAGTGCCCCATAAATCTGGCCCTTAAGCGCTGAGGGATTCAGAACCTTGCCTACATCGTGGGCTGCG
This sequence comes from uncultured Eubacteriales bacterium, assembly GCA_964448655.1. GTDB lineage: Bacteria > Acidobacteriota > Aminicenantia > Aminicenantales > Aminicenantaceae > SOIV01. The sequence goes on along the minus strand of CAYUXD010000078.1, from coordinate 5,757 downwards.
ACCATTCTCAGAATCCTGATTTCGCCAGTCTCAGTATCCACTTCAACTTCTGCGCCTTGCGTTCCGTAGGCATAAGTCGCAGAGATGTTGCCAAACCCTTTGGCAAAGTCGGGCAGTTCGTTGGGCGGATCATAAAAGACTTCTGTTGTCAGCATTTGACCCTGGTTGCGAAAGTGGATTGCCCGAAGCAGCCTTCCCAGGTCCAGACACAGCCAGGGCTCGCGCGGGGCGTCTTTGATGAAAATGGATCCGTCCTTTAGATCGAAGCGTTCCCGTTTTGCCGCCTTAACAAAGTCGAAATCAGGCGGTTTGTAGCCCGGATTTTTCTTTCTGAATTTCTCGAGGTTCTTTTCTACCTCTTGCGGAAACAGCTCTTCTGCCAGCTCAAAGATCTTGTCGCGTAGCTTATTGGCGGCAAGGATGGCGGTGTTACAGGCCATAAACGCGCCCCGGCTGGCATGAGTTCCCACATCCCACGGACAGGTTGATGTATCAAGGGGATTAATGAATACTTTCTCAGGGCGAACACCCAGAGCTTCGGCAATCCCAAGGGTCAAGACAGAGTGCAGTCCCTGACCCATTTCTACCCCGCCGTGGTAAGCATTCACATTACCGAAGTCATCAAGCTTCAAGATCAAGCCGCTGGCATCCGATCGATAGATGCGGGCACCGCCACCCACATGAATAAGAGAAGCCATCCCCTTACCGCGGCACTTGTCCTTTTTGTTCTTTTTCTTCCAGTCCAGCTTTTTGGCGACTGTTTCCAAACACTCCTTGAGTCCACAGGTGCTGACCTTCAATCCCATGGGTGTCGTCTCTTTAGGCCTGTTGCAGTTTATCATCCGGAACTCATATGGATCTATCCCAGCTTCTCCGGCCAGTTCATCCATGTTGCTTTCCAGGGCCCAGGTGTGCTCAGGATTGCCGTAGCCACGCATAGCCTGGCAATAGGTGTTGTTTGTGTAAACTAATTGAGCGTTAAAGTAGACGTTGGGAACACGATAAAGAGAGGTTGCAGGCATCATCATGACCGAGGGGTAGGTCGCTCCCCAGGAGGTGTAGGCTCCATTGTCCTGTAATACTTCGACCTGACGGAAAGTGAGCTTGCCGTTCTGGTCACAACCCTGGATTATTTTTGTAGTAGATGACTGTCGGGGCGAGAGGTATGCAAACTCTTCGTTCCGGGTATAGACTATCTTCACCGGCCGGCCCGTCTGAAACGCCAGCAGGATGGCGATGTACTCGTAGGCATGGGTGTCAAGGCCTGTCCCGAAACATCCGCCAAGCGTGGGCACGATGACCCGGGTGTTCTTGCCGTGTAATCCCATGTCAGAAAGAGCTCGATTGAAGTCACGCTGGGCCAGAAATGGGATCTGAGTTTTGGCCCAGATAGTAAGGTTGCTATTCATGTCAAACTCGGCTAGGCACCCTGCAGTTCCCAGGCAGCACTGCTGAACCCGCGGAGTTGAGAACTCTCCTTCTGCCACGTACTTCGCTGCCCGCTTTCCGGCATCCAAATTGCCCGACTCGTGATGGAATCGCAGCGGCACCAGGTTGTCGGTTCTGGGGCGACCCTGGGCATCGGTTTCATGAATGAGGGGCGATCCTTTCTTCATTGCTTCACGAGGAGAAAAGAGACCAGGCAAAGGTTCATACTCCACCTTGATCAAATCTACTGCCTCTTCAGCTATGTCAGGATCGATAGCTGCTACCGCTGCAATCTCGTCCCGGTACTGGCGAACTTTATCTTTCTTCAGGGCGAAGTTATCCCGCAAGAAGCCCAAGCGAACCTCGCGTGAGTTGTATGCTGTAATCACTGCCCTGATGCCTGAGAGACGCTCGGCTTTGGAGGTGTCGATATGTTTAATCCGGGCATGAGGATGGTCGCTGAATTTTATTTTTCCATACAGCATGCCCGGGCGTTGAAGGTCATGGATATAGTGAGCTTTGCCCGCAGCCTTGTCGGGTGCGTCTGGCCGCAGAGCATCTTTTCCGATGTAACGGAAATTCTTCATTGTTTATCCTTTAGTTGTCTCGCCACCCGCTTCACAGCCTCGACTATCTGTACGTATCCGGTGCAGCGGCAGAGGTTGCCCTGTAAAGCTTCGCGGATCTCTTTATCAGATGGATTGGGATTGGAATCGAGTAATGCTTTGGCTGACATGATCATGCCCGGTGTGCAAAAGCCGCATTGGATCGCGCCATGATCGACAAAGGCCTGCTGGATCTTAGACAATTTGTGTTCGGGCATAGGGAGGCCTTCGATGGTTGTAACATTCTTGCCCTCAATCTCAAGGGCTGGATACAAGCAGGAGTTGACAGCTCGACCGTCGACAATAACCGTACAAGCCCCACATTCGCCCTCTCCGCAGCCTTCTTTGGTTCCAGTCAGGCTCATCGTGTTGCGCAGGACATCAATGAGACGCAGATGTCCATCGACCATCACATTTACTTCTGAGCCGTTGAGGACGAAAGAGATTTCTGTTTTCATGCCTGGCTTTATCCGAGGATCTTCTCGAGTCCGCGCTTCACATATACTCCGACAATCTGCCGGCGGTATTCCTCGGTGGCGCGGACGTCGGTTATCGGAGAAACGATGTCTCTCGCCAATTGTTGGGCTTTGGACACTAAGTCTTTAGATATAGCGTTACCTTCGAGCAAGGTTTCCACTTTGGAAAGACGCAGCGGAATCGGCGCCACAGATCCAGCAGCGATACGGACTTTACGGCATTTTCCTCCCTCCATCTCCAGCAGCACAGCCAAGCTGGCTATGGCCAGATCCATTTTCACCCGACCCTTCTTCAGAAAAGCCGCCTTTGCTTTTTGACGTGGAGGATCCAACAAAATGTCGGTCAATATTTCATCGGAGGAAAGGCACGACTCCCCAGGCCCTTTAAAGAATTCTTCGAGCAATATTTCTCGACTTGCTTTAGCGCTTTGGAGCCTGACTTTCGCTTCCAGCACGAGGAGCGGCAGGGCCATATCTGCGCTCGGGGAACAGTTGCAAAGGTTTCCACCTATGGTGGCCACATTACGGATCTGAACGCTTCCCAGCCTCTTAGCTGCTTCCGCCAGCAGAGGGTAGTTATGGCCGAGTTCAGGATGCTGGATGATGTCGCTGATTGTAGCCAGAGCTCCGATACGAGCTCCTCCATTGACTTTTATGGCGGCAAGCTCGGGAATAGATCGCAGAGAGATCAGCGCCGATGGCTGCAGCTCCCGGTTCTTGATCTGGACTATAAGGTCTGTTCCCCCTGATATAAATTTGGCACCAGCTATGGTTTTCTTCAGCTGCAGGGCTTCTTTCAGAGATTTTGGTCTGAGGTAATCAAAACGCATCATGCCACAATCCCTCGTTCTCTGAGTGACGCGATCTCAGGAGGGGACAGTCCGACCTCTTTAAGGATGGTATCGGTGTGTTCACCGTAGGCTGGGGCAAAGGGAAGAGTTCCCTTAATTTGCTCAAGATGGTCCGTCTCCACTGCGGGAGGAGGCAGCCTTACTGTGCGGCCGTCGGGTGTTGTGGTTTTCAGGGCGCTGGAGGAAACAAAAGGCAGGTCAGGCACATCTTCTATGGGAGTTATTGGCGAATGGGGGATTCCAGCTTCGGCCAGCACCTTGGCTATCTTGTCTGACGGATGCTGCTGGGTTATGGCCTCGATGGACTTGTGGAGTTCTGTTTTGTCCTTGCGACGCCCTTCGTTGGTGGTGAAACGCTCTTCATCGAGAGAGGCAAACAGGCGTTGTTTGACGAAACGGCTCCATTGAGAATCGCTGCCGATTGCCATATAGACGAAGCCGTCGTTTGTCTGGTAGGCATTGACGGGGATAAACTGGCGGTGTTCGTTACCCGAGCGTTTCAGTTCAGAGGGAGGGCTGTCCATATCCAGCATGGGGAGGAAAGTGTGTAACCAGGAGACTGCCACCTGGGCCATGGAGATGTCAATTTGCTTCCCCTTGCCTGTTTCGTTGCGCTCCATCAAAGCCAGTATTATCTGGACGAAAGCCTCGTCTCCTGCCTTAAGGTCCACCAGCGGCGGTCCACACTGAAGCGGCGGTCCATCATTATGTCCAGTGATATCCATATATCCACAAAGCGCCTGGATGACCGGGTCGTAGCCAGGGACATCAGGATGCGCAAGCCCCATGGCAGAGATACAGCACCAGACAAGATCTTCCTTTTCTTGACGCAGGATTTCATAATCGATGCCGAGCTGCTCGTGGCGCGCCGGCAAAGTGTTGGTACAAAAAACATCTGCCTGGAGTTCTTTAATTAGGCGTTTCAAGAGAGCCTGCCCCTCAGCCTGTTTCAGGTCTATGGCAATAGCTTCCTTCCCAAGGTTTGGAGCCACGAAATAGCTGTGCCGGTCCTCGCCCGCTACCTGCCGGCCTATATAACGGTTGGGATCGCCCTTGGACTTCCGCCCTGCCGTGGGCGTTGGCTCCACCCGAATAACACGCCAGCCCAGGTGGACAAAGCGCAGTGTTGCGTAGGTCAAGGTCAAGGCCTGTTCCAAGCTGAGCACGACTTGCGGTTGCAAGATTCTCAATCCTCTGATGCGCTAATTTCGATTTCTGCATAAATCTCTTTCATTGTATCTTTCCCTCATCGAATTCTATGGAAAAATCCCGTTTCTTGCAAATTAAATGTTTTTCCGTATAATCTTTCTTGCGTAGGTAAAGGAAGAAAACTCGGATTATTCGGATATTGAAAGAGTTAGCTTGGACTCATTGATGGCTTTGCCCAGCAAACAGGAAGGAGGAGAATATGCTGCCTGGAGAAAAGAAATACCCGAACATCTTTAGCCCGATTCAGATTGGTAAGTTTTGGGCAAAAAATAGGATTAAGTACGCCTCTACTGAGACGAACTTCAATTATAGTGATGGTTTTGTCTCTGGGAAGGAACTTGCCTATATAGAAGCGCACGCGCGAGGCGGTTCAGGGATTGTGACCACTCAAGGTGCCTATACTGATCCGAGAGGTGAAGGGCAAGGATATGTGGGCATGATGGGAATCTGGGATGACAAGTTTATCCCTGGTTTGAAGAAGATGGCTGATGTTATCCATCAAGGTGATGCGCTGGCCTGTCTTCAGTTGATGCACTGCGGCCGCGTTGGGGGGATAAACCTTCCTTACACGGTTGGGCCATCAGCAATCAAACAAAGGCTGCGCCGGTTCCGACCGCAAAGGAAGATGAGCATACCTGAAGTTGAGGAATGTATTCAAGAGCATGTTGACGGCGCCCGAAGGGCTGTGGAAGCCGGGTACGAAATCATCGAGATCTCAGGAATAGTCGGCTACCTCATTTCCAACTTTATCTCTAAACTCACGAATTGGAGAAGCGATGAGTACGGCGGCGACATCCAGGGGCGAAGCGCATTTATGAGGAAAATCGTTGAGGGGATTCGCAAAAAGATTGGTCCTGATATCGCCCTGGGCATCCGCCTATGTAGCTGGGAGATGCTGGATGATGTTGAGGGAAACACCGAAGAGGAAAGCTTGGAGTCGATTAAAATAGCTGAGGCGGCTGGTTGTGATTACATTAGCGTGACCGTCGGCTGGCAGGAGTCCTTGGGCTCGGTCATTTCCAGGGATATTCCTATGGGCAAATGGCTCTATGTGGCTGAACGTACCAAGAAAGCAGTAAAGGTACCTGTCAGCATGGCCTACCGACTGTTTGTTCCAGAGATTCCTGAAAAGGCTATCGCTGAAGGCAAGCTGGACGTAGAGGCTTACCGTGGCGTGATCGAGGCGGC
>CAYUXD010000077.1:0-9017 GCA_964448655.1 uncultured Eubacteriales bacterium | reverse complement strand
TTTCTATTTTGAATTGATGAGGTATTTTCTTGTAGGGGCTTGATTTATCAAGCCCACCTTTTTTTTAATCGAGGTTGATTCTTTTTCATATAATCAGAGAAATCCTCTTTCTCTTAGCCATTCGTCATTATAAATTGTGCTGAGGTAGCGGTTGGCTGAATCAGCAAAGATTGTAACAATACGGGCTGACCTTTCAATTTCTCGAGCGAGTTTCAGGGTTGCCCATATCGCGGCTCCGCTCGAACCACCTGCCAGAATGGCTTCTTTATCGGCAAGCTCTCTGGTCATGAGAAACGCATCCTTATCTTTAATCTGATAAATATCGTCAATTAAGCTGAAATCAACGCAGGCGATTAGAAACTCATCCCCCAAACCCTCAAGGAGATAACGAGACGGTTTTACAAGTTTTTTTGAGTGAAAATGGTCAAAGAATACTGATCCCACAGGATCAACTCCTATGACTTTCATTCTGGAGTTTTTTTCTTTAAGGAACTTTGCCGTGCCGCAGATTGTTCCTCCCGTGCCTATGCCGGCAATGAAATAGTCTATTTTCCCCTCCATCTGCTGCCAGATTTCAGGTCCTGTTGTTTTATAATGAGTCTCGTTATTTTCTAGATTGTTATGCTGGTTGAAATAGTATCCGTTGGGTGTTTCCTGGGCAATCCGCGGGGCTACATTGTTATAACTGTCTGGCGATTCTGGAGGAATTGTGCTATCGATCATTACTAGTTCGACATCCAGAGCTTTGAGAAACTTGATCTTTTCAGAACTCAGGGTATCGCGAACAACAATTTTTAGCTTGTATCCTTTAAGTGCACAAACCATAGCCAAACCAAGGGCTGTATTGCCGGATGAGTTGTCAACAATTGTATCACCCGGCCTTATCCTGCCCTCTTTTTCAGCCTTTTCAATCATGAATTTGGCGATTCTGTCCTTTATGCTTCCCATAGGGTTCATATATTCAAGCTTCGCAAAAATATCTGGCTTTAGTCCCTTTGTGATTCTATTGAGCTTAATAAGGGGCGTATTTCCTATTCCATCAAGGATGTCCTTGTAATATTTGTTTTCTTGCATAATTTAATCTTTACTGCTCCTTTTGAGATGATTTCTTCAATTATAAGCTTTTTCAGATCTTCCTGAAAATAATAGTTACTGCTTATAGCACTGAAAAAGGAACGTGTCAATGAAGGAGTGAGGAGTGAGGAGGAGAGAGTTATGTTGGTTAGTCCTTATCTAAATAAACTCTCTGGACCCTCTTGTTTATAGAAGTGAATATCTCGTAAGGAATAGTGCCTGCCATTCGGGCGACTTCGGCCGCGGTTATTTCTTCGCTGCCCTGTTTTCCGATGAGAACGGCAACATCTTCAGGTTTAACATCTTTTATATCGGTTACATCCACCATGATCTGGTCCATGGTAACAGCCCCCAGTATCCGGGCTTTTTTTCCTCTTATGAGAACATAACCCTTGTTAGAGAGAGAAAGGGGGTATCCATCTCCGTAGCCAACGGGCAGCGTTGCTACCTTCATCTCTTTTTCGGTTTTATATGTCCTGGCATAGCTGAGTGTCCTTCCTTTAGGGATAGTCTTTAAAAAGGCAATTTTTGTTTTGAGAGAAAGAGCGGGCTTGAGTTTCTCTGTGCCTTTGACATACTCAGAAGGGCTGACACCGTAAATGGAAAGACCCGGACGGACCATGTTCAAATGAGCCTCGGGAAGGTTAAATATTGCTCCGGTATTGGAGATATGTTTGAAGCTTATCGGCAAGTCTTTGATTTTTTCCAGACAGCGATTGAACCAGTCAAACTGCTGTCGGGCAAAATCCAAATTCTGTTCATCCGATGTGGCAAAATGCGAACAGATGCCTTCAATTTCGATGTCAGGCAATTTATAAACCTGCCTTATAAATTCGTCTGCCCTCTCATGCCAGACTCCTATGCGACCCATACCAGTATCGACCTTTATATGCACCTTTGCCTTTATCCCTCTTTTTCTGGCTGCATCTGCCAGAGCGTTTGTCATTTCCCATGAACAAACAACCGACGAGAGATTATACTCGATGAATTCTTCAGACTGTCCGCTCATCCCTGAGCTTAAAACAATTATGGGAACATCCCTAAAAACATCTCTAAGCTCAATACCTTCATACAGACTGGAAACGCCCAGAGCTTTGACTCCAAGATTAAGGGCTTGCCGGGAAACTTCGATTGCCCCATGACCATAGGCATTGCATTTCACTACTGCCATTAATTCAACGTTTTTGCCAAGTTTCTTCTGAATATTTCTTAAATTAAAACGAATAACTGCAAGGTTTATTTCTGCCCAGGTTTTTAAAAGCCTGTAGCCGTAGGAGGGCTCTTCTCTGCTCTCCTTTACAATAACCTGTTTTTTAAAAGTCATGACTTTTTTCTCCAGTATTTTGCGTTTTTTATATACTGTCGACTTCTCAATTTAGGACGAAAATCTTTATTCCGCCCGATAAAAATTTATAGCACGGAAAAAATTTAGTGTCAAAAATGAAAGATGACATCAAAAATATGAAAAAGGGGACATGCCCCTTTTTCTGTTAACTTACGGGGTTCCTTCGGTGTCAAAAATGAAAGGTGACAGGATTGATGCCATAGAAGGGACAGAAATTCACAACGAGCCTGCGGATTCAAGGATTCAGAAGCTCAATAGGCAAATCTCAAAAGAAAATTATCTTTATCGGCCAATATTGCAGTTGAATTTTTTTCAATTGTTAGAGGAAATATGAGATCAGGATTACCCGTTCCAAAATTAAGTCTATCCACTGGCAGCTTCGATAAATTAGTGACCAAACAACCCTGTCTGGGATCGAAAGGTTTGAGCTTATCTGTTCGCCTCGTCGCTATAATGGCTTCTAGTTCTTCTAAATATTTTAGATAAGTATCTCTTGATATGCTCGGCATGGATTTTCTGATTTCAACGGCAATTTCATTAATACTCGAATTTTCTATATATTTCGTTTTAAAATTTATTACTTTTAACATAATTCCATTGCCGAAATATTTTTGGCCGTATTCATTAATCTGTCTTCGCACATCAATTGGTATTGTTAGCTGAACAGTGTCTCCGAAATACTCCTTCTGAAGTTTGACCGATTTTTTAATGGCCATCGCGGCTAAAACATCATTTGTGGAAATCCTGAAGTTTAACCTGGAAACGACATCTTTTATGGCAATCCAGACATCTTGCCTTGGAATTTCTTCAAACTCTATAGTGAATTGGTCACCAGGCAGGAATGACTTTAATATACTTTCAGTGAACAAGAATTCTTTTAATATTGTTCTTTGGTGATGGGGTCTATAAAGCGAACGAATGAGGTTCGTTTTGAATGGAATGAACATATTCCGGGAGACTGCAGAAAGTGTTGCCAGAAAATAAAAATAGCTGTAGCCATCACCAGCAAGGTGATTCATTTTGGGGATCAGTATAGTGCCGTTTCTATACTGAATAATTTTTAGATAGAATAACTTCTTCATGTCGGATGGATTAATACGGGAGTATTTCTTATAAATATTTATGTTTGTTTCTGCTGCATCGAATTCCTGGTCAACCACCTCTTCATCAAAACACTCATTTTCTGAATAATTATCAAAATAGATTATTCCTGACCTGTATTCCCCAAACAATGGCCAAAAATCGGAAGATAATTTAGTTAGCGCAGACCTTATTCTCTTTGTTTTAAATCTCTCTTTGTAGTAAAAAAGAAACTCTACAGGATAACTTCCATTCGCGAATAAAGTATCAACCTGCGAAATATTTGTCTTCCTCATTAGTACCTCTAAATTAGCATAGATCTCAAACCGTATTCAAATGAAAAGAGTATGCCTAACGCGCCGGGCGTTTGCCGCCCAAAAGAATTGTTCCCCTTGATTATTGTAGAGGTTTGATTTATCAAACCCACATTTTTTTTTAGAGTGAGGGGGATTTTTTCACCTAGGATATTTATCCGGAATGGATATCCTGGAGGCAGTAGAGGGAAGGGGAGGTTTTTCTTCTCATTTCCACGGCCTTGACGGCAGCGCTGGCTGAAGGAATGATCGTATAACAGGGAATGCGATAAGAGAAGGCAACTTTTCTTATTTTTCGAGCATCGCTCCATTCATGAACTCCAGATGGAGTATTAAAGATCATTCCTGCCTTTCCCTCTTTTTCTATTGTTTCGTATGTTTTGATATTTTCTCGCATTCTTTGACTTTAAATGGACACAAAATGGACACCGCCCTGCCTCAGGTCCTTCGCCTGCTTAACACCCTGGGCTTAACACCCTCTGGGTGGAGAATTCGGGTTTTTATGTAAAGCATTAATAGCCAGTCAAATAGCCAGTCGAATTCTTGACATTGACACTATCCTTAGGTATAGGTATAGGCTGCTGTTCTTATATTTCAGAGGAGGGCCAATGCGGATTGCGCCTCCCAATCTATACCACCTGGAGTGCTAAGAAGGACGACAGACACGGTGGACACATTTAAAAGTATCATTACTGGTCTATTGCTATCTTGCGTTTTAGTTGATCCAGTTGTTGCCACTTTCACCTGGTTGCATTACCAAAAGACAATTGTGAAAAAGGAAGTAAATAGACAAATTATTGCCGGCATTGACAAAGATGACCTCGTATTACTTAAATTTTCAAAAGAAGATGCGCAAACAAAATTACGGTGGGAGCATTCCAAAGAATTTGAGTACAACCACCAAATGTATGATGTAGTAGAAACAATGACTCTCGGTGACACCATTTATTACTGGTGCTGGTGGGATCGTGAAGAATCAAAACTGAACAGGCAGTTAGAGGAGCTTGCAGCCCAAGCCTTAGTGAAAGACTCCAAAATCAGAGAAAAACTCGAGCGTTTGATTTCATGCTTCAAATCACTGTATTGCACATTCTCTTTTAATTGGAATGTATCAGTGCCCGAATTGTTGTATAAGCAGTTTTGCTTATTTTCTTATTTATATTCTTCAATTATTATCCAACCTCCGACGCCTCCACCTCAGTTAAGTTAAACAAATCAATTTTCATGTAAACCGGGTGCCCGAAATAATTCGGGAGACTGGATTAATTATCTCTATTCCAGTCACTTTTTTTGTTTAACTTAAAAAGGAGCACAAGATGAAAAATATATTTTTTATATGGTTATTGTTAGGAATTTCCTACAGTGCCTATTCCCAAACAATAACGATTAAAGATCAGGAAACCCAAGAACCTATCGAATTGGTTTCACTGACAAGTGAAAGTCCCAAAGCGTTAGCCACAACAAACGAAAAAGGGCAAGCCGATATCACGGCTTTCAAGGGTACGGAAAAAATAATAATCCGCAGACTCGGCTATAAAACGATAATCAAAAGTTTTGCCCAGCTCGAATCGTCATCCTTTGAATTGTTAATGCAAGCCTCACCGTTCAATCTGTATGAAGTCGTAGTTTCGGCCACGCGCTGGCGCCAAACTTCCAGCGATGTGCCGTCACAAATCATTTCCATTTCACCCAGAGAAGTAGCTTTGCAGAATCCGCAAACAGCCGCAGATTTACTGGGTGTTTCGGGCAAAGTGTTCATCCAGAAAAGCCAGCAAGCTGGTGGTAGCCCAATGATCAGGGGATTTGCCACCAACCGCTTGCTTTATACCGTGGATGGCGTAAGGATGAATACGGCCATATTCCGTGCCGGAAACATTCAAAACGTTATCTCTCTGGATCCGTTCGCGACCGAAAATACCGAAGTGTTTTTTGGTCCCGGCTCAGTGATTTATGGAAGTGACGCCATTGGTGGGGTGATGAGTTTTCAAACACTGACGCCCCGGTTTTCGATTTCATCGGGTGAGCCGTTGATAACCGGGAAAGCAGTCACCCGTTTCTCATCGGCAAACAATGAGGAGACGGGGCATTTTGACGTAAACGTAGGTTGGAAAAAATGGGCGTTTATAACGAGTATCAGCTCGTTTGATTATGACCACCTGCGGCAAGGCAGCAACGGCCCGGATGATTATCTGAAACCCTTTTATGTGCAGCGTCAAGACGGCGTTGACAGGGTTATTACGCAGGATGACCCGCTGCTGCAAATCCCTTCGGCCTATTCTCAGAAGAATGCGATGCAAAAGGTGCGTTTCAAGCCCAATGAAAAATGGGATTTCCAATATGGATTTCATTATTCTGAAACCTCGCCTTATGGTCGGTATGACCGCCACAACCGCATGAGGAACGACCTGCCTCGTTATGCGGAATGGGACTACGGCCCGCAGAAGTGGATGATGAACAACCTGAATTTCACCCACAATGGCGGCCGCGGTGTGTACGATCAAATGACCGTTCGTTTGGCACAGCAGTCGTTTGAAGAAAGCCGGATTGACCGCTCATTGAACAGCGATGGGAGAAGTATCAGAATCGAAAAAGTGGAAGCCTATTCTGCAAATTTTGATTTTGTAAAATCCACAAGCACCAAGAACACTCTGTATTATGGAGTAGAATATGTCATGAACGATGTGACTTCCACAGGTATTGATGAGGATATTTCAACCGGTTTAAGCCTTCCCGGGCCTTCACGTTATCCTCAAGCGACCTGGCAATCCGTTGCGGCCTACGTCAGTGATCAGTATAAATTTTCAGACAAATTTCTGTTACAAGCCGGTTTGCGATACAATCAGTTCATTTTAGATGCTGAATTTGACACCACTTTTTATCCCTTTCCCTTTACTACGGCCAATCTTAACAATGGCGCCTTGACCGGAAGCATCGGCGGGGTGTACCGTCCGTCGGATTCCTGGGTCATCAGTGCCAACGTTGCCACGGCCTTCCGTTCTCCCAACGTGGACGATATGGGGAAAGTATTTGATTCCGAGCCAGGTTCGGTGGTCGTGCCCAATCCTGATTTGGAAGCCGAATATGCCTACAATGCCGATTTGAGTATTGCCAAAGTGTTTGGCGATGTGGTAAGAACCGGCCTGACCGGTTATTACACGTCGCTTCAAAACGCCATGGTTAGGCGTGACTTCACGCTCAATGGGCAGGATTACATCGATTACGATGGTCTTTTGAGTCGGGTACAAGCCATTCAGAATGCCGCCGAGGCCAATGTCTACGGCATTCAAGTGGGAATTGAAGTAAAGCTGCCCGCTGGTTTTGGTTTCTCCTCAGATTTTAATTATCAGAAAGGAGAAGAAGAGTTGGACGACGGCACCACCAGCCCTTCACGCCACGCAGCGCCATGGTTCGGAGTGTCCCGATTAACCTATGCTGCCGACAAACTCACCCTCCAGCTTTACGCCATGTATCAGGGAGAACGCAAGCATGAAGATCTGGCGGAAGAAGAAAAGGGCAAAGATGAAATATACGCTGCCGATGCAGACGGAAACACCTATGCACCCGGCTGGTATACCCTGAACTTCAAGGCAATGTATCACCTGACAGATTATTTAAGCGTAAGTGCCGGTATTGAAAACCTCACCGATCAGCGATACCGCCTCTACAGTTCAGGCATATCCGGTCCGGGTCGAAATTTTGTTTTCTCGCTTGGGGCGAATTTCTAATTCTAATTTCAAACAAGCCTGCTGTCTGCCTCTGGCGGATGGCGGGATCTTCTTAGGCCAAAATGAAATGGGAAGATTTACCGGAGAACTCTTTTCCATCAAGAAAAGTTCTATTCTTGGATTTCAGCAGGTGGAAATTATGAAAAATTGGACGATATATGATGTTCCCTAAAAAACCAAATTCTCATAAATGTGCCCGATAATATTTAGTGTATCTGCTCTTTCCAAGTTTTTTAATATAGGAATTTCCTTTTTGGGCTTGCTCCAAATTCTTCATAATTTTCCATAATTTCCACCCGCTGACATCTTGAAATAAGAATATCGCTTCCAAAACGACAAAGTCAATGACTAGGAAAAGCGAAACAGATCCACCGAAATCTCCAAACCATCAGGTTTGAGATAGACTCCGCCCTTGAATCAGCAAAAAGCAGCCACAGAGGCCCTCAGAAATATTCCCCCCTCTCCTCAGCAGCCATAAGGAGCTCATGCTGGGCAGCTCAAAGAATCGTCTTCCTTGATTATTGTAGGGGTTTGATTTATCAAACCCACCTTTTTTCTTCGTTTTTGGAGTTGCCACGAATCCTCACCATTTTCTACAGTTTTCACTCACTGACATCCTGAAATGAGCTTAGTACAGTTAAAAAAGCCAGGTCAATGTCGACAAAATCGTAACAATTCGCGATTTAGAAAAAAGAGAATAATTTTCTTATCTCGACTTTTAAAAAAGAGAAATTTTGACTTATAAAAATCAATTTAGATGGAATGGGATTTGCCGAGCTAACACAAAAGAATAGACCTCTTAAACGCCTTAAATTGAAGAATTCGAGTAAAAAAAAGAAATCCTATCAGCCAGTCAGCTTATTTCACCAGTCAGGTATGCTTTGGTTCTCGGGTTTTTTGGATTTAAGAGAACTTCCTTGGCCGGGCCACACTCCACTAGTTCCCCCAGATACAGAAAGACGATGTAATCCGCAATCCGCCTGGCTTGACGCAGAATATGGGTTACCACAACCACTGTGTATTCAGATTTCAACTCAGTGAGCCGCTTTTCCACATTCTGACTCGATTGAGGATCGAGTGCAGAAGTGGGCTCGTCTCCCAGAATTATATCCGGTCCCACAGCCAGCCCTCTTGCCAGGCAAAGCCTCTGTTGTTGGCCTACAGATAGCCTGGAGGCCGGAGAATGAAGCCTGTCCTTTACTTCTTCCCAGAGGCTGGCAACCTTGAGATAATTCTCGACAATCTGATTCAGCTTTCGTTTGTTTTTCATCCCATGAATTCTCGGGCCAAAGGCCACGTTGTCATAGATGGACATAGGGAGAACCTGGGGTTTTTGAGAAAGCAATCCCATTTTTTTCCTGATGTGCGTGACTTCTATCTTGGGATCGTAGATATCCTCTCCATCAACATACACTTTTCCCGTGACTTTCACTCCATCCAGCGGTTCCAGCAGCCTGTTGAGAGACTTCAAGAGAGTAG
>CAYUXD010000076.1:684-9138 GCA_964448655.1 uncultured Eubacteriales bacterium | reverse complement strand
TTTCTCTCCGAAGGAGAGGAGAGCGAAGCCTTGATCCGAGTTGCTTTTGACTCGCCGGGGCAAAAGCAACGTGTTTTAGAACCATACAGCCTGAGCCTTTCTTCAATGGTCGCTGCAGCTATTTCCCAAAACCTATGCCTCGAACATAGCAATCAGCTGTTACAGAATTGGAAATGCTACCTCTGTTATCCCGTTTTCGATAATTGCGTTTACAATCCATGGTTCCTCTGCTAAAATCGGAACATGAAGAAGGTCATTGTCCTTGATTTTGGTTCCCAGTACACACAGCTTATCGCTCGAAAAGTAAGGGAACTGGGAGTTTTTTCTGAGATTTTCCCCTTCAGCGTTCCTCCTTCCAGGATCAAGCGAGAAAATCCCGCTGCTTTGATCCTCTCTGGAGGTCCTCAGAGTGTTTATAGCGAAGAAGCTCCTCTTGCCTCCCGAAAGATTTTCGAGATGGGGATTCCAGTTCTGGGCATTTGCTATGGATTGCAGCTTATGGCTTATCTTTTGGGAGGCAAAGTGGCCTCTTCCAAGAAAAGAGAATACGGGTTTGCTTCTTTGAGGGTAACAGACAGAGGAGGATTGCTCTCTGGAATCAAAGACAATGGGCAGGTCTGGATGAGCCATGGGGATAGAGTGGAGGCAGTTCCACCCGGTTTTATCGTATCCGGGAAGACATCTCATTGTGGTGCGGCTGTTATGGAAGAGAAAGAAAGAAAGTTTTTTGGCGTCCAGTTCCATCCAGAGGTAGTTCATACTGAACAGGGAAAAAAAATCCTGTCTAACTTTCTTTTTTCTCTCTCGGGATTGAAGCCTGAATGGAGAATGGGTTCTTTCGTTGCCCAAAAAGTGGAGGAAATCCGAAAACTTGTAGGTGGAAAGAAGGTTATCTGCGGGCTCAGCGGTGGAGTCGATTCTCTAGTTACGGCGCTGATTGTCCATAAGGCTATAAAAGATAATCTTTTCTGCATATTTGTTGATAACGGGCTTTTGAGAAAAGGGCAATACGAGGAATTGATGAAAAAATTCAGGAGCAAACTGGTCCTTAACGTCATCGGTGTTGACGCTTCCCGGATGTTTCTTGAAGGGCTTAAGAAAGTGATATCCCCGGAGAGGAAGAGAAAAGTCATCGGGGAGAGGTTTATCCGCATTTTTGAAGAAGAAGCGGATAAAATAGGAGGCGCGGAGTTCCTGGCCCAGGGCACTATTTATCCTGATGTGATTGAAAGCAATCCTGTCAAAGGCCCTTCCTCTTCCATTAAATCTCACCACAACGTGGGGGGATTGCCCAGGAAGTTGAAGTTTAAGCTTATAGAGCCTCTCCGAGGGCTTTTTAAAGATGAGGTGAGGGCTGTGGCCCCGGAGCTGGGAGTGGACGGGGAATTTATTCGTCAACACCCCTTCCCGGGCCCTGGCCTTGCGGTTAGGATCGTGGGGGAAGTTACGCGAGAGAGGATTAAGCTTTTAAGGGAAGCTGACGAGATTCTCCTCCAGGAAGTAAAGAAAGCAAATATTTATCATAAGTTATGGCAGGCGTTTGTTGTTTTGCTCCCAGTTAAATCAGTCGGAGTCATGGGAGACCGGCGGACTTACCAGAGCGTTGTTGTCATCCGCCTCGTCCGGAGTGTGGATGGGATGACGGCTGATTGGTATCCTGCTCAGCCGGAACTCCTGTCGCGCATATCGAATCGGATTGTTAACGAGGTTGAGGGTGTCAACCGGGTGGTTTATGATACTACCAGCAAGCCTCCAGGAACAATAGAATGGGAATGAGATAAAAATGGAGCTTACCTTTATTCATCTTCATAACCATTCAGAATTTAGCATTCTGGATGGTGCCCTAAAAACCGCATCTTTGGTGGAGGCTGCCTATAATAACAATATGCCTGCGGTTGCGCTGACCGACCATGGAAATATTTTTGGTGCGGTGAGCTTTTTCAAGCAGGCAAAGGAGAAGGGGATAAAACCGATCCTGGGTTGCGAAGTCTATATTGCCCCCAAGAATCGGTTTGTCAAAAAGTCTGAAGGGAAAGGGCCGAATCATTTTCATCTTATCCTGCTCGTTAAAGATGAAGTTGGGTACAGGAATCTCTGTCAGCTTGTCACCAAAAGCTATTTGGAGGGTTTCTACTACAGACCCCGAATAGATAAAGAGCTTTTAGCTCAATATAGCGAGGGTTTGGTCGGGCTTTCTGGGTGCTTAAAAGGAGAGATTAGCTTCACTCTGGGATTGGGCCTGGAAGAGAAAGCAGAAGAGGTAGCCCTTGAGTATGCCTCCATCTTGCCCAAGGGTGATTTTTACATCGAGATTCAGGACCATGGCCTGGAGGAACAGAAGAAAATTAATCCTTCACTCCTCAACCTCTCTCGAAAACTCAATCTCCCTTTAGTTGCCACGAATGATGTACACTATCTATCAAAAGATGACGCTGAGAGCCAAGACATCCTCCTCTGTGTCCAAACCAACAGAAGGGTGACAGAGCAGGATAGAATTCGTTTCGGCAGCGAGCAATTCTATTTTAAGTCGAGCGAAGAAATGATAGATCTCTTTGGCGAAACTCCTGAAGCCATCCAGAATACTGCCAAGATTGCAGCGCAGTGCAATTTCGAATTCCCCCTTTCCGGATATTTCTTGCCGCAATTCAAGTTAACGGAGAAGACATCCATAGGTGAATATTTTGATAGAGTCGTTAAGGAAGGATTCAAGAGTAAGGTCGAGACCATCACCAAGGGGAAGAAAAAGGATGAGATCGCGCACCTTCTTGAAGAGTACGAGGAAAGACTGGAGAAAGAGTTAAAGCTCATTAAAGAAATGGGCTTCGAAGGATATTTTCTGATAGTCTGGGATCTCATTAAGATGGCCAGAGACAACAATATTCCTGTGGGACCGGGACGGGGTTCAGCCGCAGGGAGCCTGCTTGCCTATAGTTTAGGAATAACAGATATTGATCCCCTGGAATACGACCTTTTGTTTGAGAGATTTCTCAACCCGGAGCGAATCAGCCTGCCTGATATTGATATTGATTTCTGTGGAAGACGAAGGGATGAAGTTCTCGCCTATGTTACAAAAAAATACGGACAGGAAAACGTCTGCCAGATCATCACCTTTGGGACTATGGCTGCTCGTCAGTCTGTCAGGGATGTGGGCAGGGCTCTTGAGGTCCCGCTTCCCGAAGTAGATAAGATTGCCAAGATGATTCCTCCTTT
This sequence comes from uncultured Eubacteriales bacterium, assembly GCA_964448655.1. GTDB lineage: Bacteria > Acidobacteriota > Aminicenantia > Aminicenantales > Aminicenantaceae > SOIV01. Next base: position 5,928 of record CAYUXD010000076.1, on the reverse strand, counting down.
CGGTCCAGATGCCACTATCGAGGGAGCATTAAAGAATATTCCCCAGTTGAGGGAACTGAGGGACAAAGATGCCAAAATTGCTCATCTCCTATCCGTGGCCCAAAAATTAGAGGGACAGGTTCGCCATCCCTCCATTCATGCCGCGGGAATCGTCATCGCCCCGAAACCGCTGGTGGAGTTTATGCCGCTTTACCAATCGGTCAAGGGTGAGATTACGACCCAATTTCCAATGCAGGATATCGAAGCCATCGGCCTGCTCAAGATGGACTTGCTGGGGCTTCGCAACCTGACTGTTATTAAAGATACGGTTGAACTCGTCGCCAAAGAAACAGGCGAAAAGATAGACATAAAGAATATTCCCCTGGATGATAAGGAAACTTTTGAGGTCTTCAAATCAGGCAATACAGATGGTGTCTTTCAGTTTGAAAGCTCGGGGATGAAGGATTTGCTCCGCAATTTTAAGCCTGAAAACTTTCGTGATCTGATTGCTTTGAATGCTCTCTACCGACCAGGCCCGCTCAAGAGCGGAATGACAGATGAATTTATAAAGCGCAAAAACCACCCTGAGCGAATTAGCTATGAATGCGCGGAGTTCGAACCTATCTTGAAAGAGACTCAAGGCCTTATCGTCTATCAGGAGCAGGTGATGGAGATTGCCACCGAGTTGGCAGGATTTTCTATGGCTGAAGCCGATATACTGCGCAAGGCCATGGGGAAAAAAGTTACGGGCATGATGAAGGCCCAAAAGCAGAGATTTGTCCAGGGAGCGAGGAAGACAGGCCTGAGCCAGGCTAAAGCCAATAAGATCTTTGATCAGATTAAAGATTTTGCTGGCTACGGGTTTAATAAATCTCATAGCACAGCCTATGCCTATTTGGCCTACCGCACCGCATACCTAAAGGCCCATTATCCTTCCCATTTTCTGGCGGCTCTCTTGACTTCAGAAGCTGAAAGAGGTGCCACTTCTCAAGTCGCCAAGTACATCATTGAATGTGAAGAACTGGGAATAAAGATTCTCCCACCTGATATTAACGAAAGCGATTTCAATTTTACCGTCGTTAAGGGAGATATCCGCTTTGGCCTTTCCGCCGTAAAAAATGTCGGTGAAGGAGCGGTCCGGGCTCTGCTTCGGGCAAGAGAGAAGAGAGGGAAATTTACTTCACCGTTTGACATCTGTGAGGTGGCAGATCCCAAAGCTTTAAACCGCAAGGTAATAGAAAGTTTAATAAAGGCAGGAGCCCTGGATTCACTGGGATGGAGAAGATCACAGATGTTTCATCTCGTAGACAAAGTGATTGAGTATGCTCATGAGATGCAGAAAATTAAATCTTCAAAACAGAGTCTCCTGTTTAGCTCAGGGCAAATCGAGCCTCTCCCCATTCCTCCCGAGGTGGAGGAGATGCCGGAATGGGATGAATCTCTTTTTCTCTCCTATGAGAAAGATGCCTTAGGATTATATATCACGGGTCATCCTCTGGCTAAATTTGGGAAGCAATTGAAGAGGCTTGTTTCCCAGCCCATAAGCCAACTGGATGAGGAAAAAGATTTTAATAGCGAAATAGGAGTTGCAGGAATCATATATTCCCTTAAGCCCCTTAAAACTAGGAAGGATGAGAGGATGGCCACCTTTATCCTGGAAGATCTGAGTGGGCGGATTGAGGTCGTTGTCTTTCCCGATAGCTATAAAAGATACTATGAATACCTAAGAGAGGACCAGCTAGTCTGGGTTAAGGGGAAGTTTTTGGGAGAAGGAGAGAGCCAGAGGATCCATCTTCTCCAGGTTATGCCCTTAGCTGAAGCCTTCCAAAAACAGGCGAAAAGAGTAATCCTGAGGATTTTTCTTCCCGGCATCGAGGAGTCAGTATTTGAAGAATTGAAGGGGATGCTGGACAAGAATAGAGGAGAGTGTCCGGTGTTTTTTGAGCTTGAAACTCCTCATTCCTACCGAATGGTGGTTCAGTCTATGGATGTCCAGGGCATCTCTCTCTCAGAAGAAATAACAACAAGAATCGAGAGCCTGTTAGGGGACGATTCTGTCTTTATTGAATATTAATGATTAATGGGATCAGACCTTTAAAACTTTTATAACTCTGATATTTTAGGGCAGCAACATAAGAAGCCAGATTTTGAAAGAATGAAAAGCAAAATAAATTATAAAAGTCTGAAAAGTCTAACCCCGATGAAGAAAAAGCATATTTTAGAGAAAGTTTACGACCCTAAGCCTGTTGAGGAAAAATGGTCGAAATTCTGGATCGATGAAGGCTTGTTTGTTCCTCGGGTTCCTTCGTCCAAGAAGAAGTTTTCTATGGTCCTCCCTCCTCCAAATGTCACAGGATCTCTTCATATAGGACATGCCCTGTGCTTCACCCTGCCCGATATCATTGTTCGTTGGCGCAGGATGCAGGGATACAACACTCTCTGGCTTCCTGGGACAGATCATGCCAGCATCGCTGTTCACAATGTTATTGAACAGGATTTGGCTGAAAAGGGATTGACGCGGGAGAAAGTCGGTCGAGAAGAGTTTCTGAAAGTGGCCTGGGACTGGAAGGAGAAATATGGCGGGATCATTGTCCATCAGCTGAAGAGAATCGGGACTTCTTTAGACTGGACAAGAGAAAGATTTACCCTGGATGAGGGTTTCTCCAGAGCAGTGAGGCACGTTTTTGTCGAGCTCTATAATGAGGGCCTTATCTACAGAGACTATTACCTGGTTAATCGCTGCCCCCATTGTGGAACAGTTCTTTCAGATATCGAAATTGAACACAGGGAACGAAAGGCGAAACTCTACTACATCAAGTATCCCCTCTTGAATTCTGAAGGGAGTATTACGGTTGCCACCACACGTCCCGAGACTATGCTGGGTGACACTGCGGTCGCCGTCCACCCCGATGATGAGCGTTATTCGAAGTTTCAGAAGAGGAAAGTCCTTCTTCCCCTTGTAAACCGTGAGATTCCTGTTATTACAGACGAGCGAGTTAAAAGAGAATTCGGGACAGGAGCAGTCAAAGTAACCCCAGCCCATGATCCAGTCGATTTTGAATTAGGAAAACACCACCATCTTGAGCAGGTCATAGTGATCGATGGTTCAGGCAGGATGACTGAAGCGGCTGGAGAAGAATTTAAAGGGCTAGACAGGTTCGAGTGTCGAGAGAAAGTGATAACAAAGCTTAAGGAGAAGGGGTTGCTCGCCAAGACAGAAGATTACGAGCATGCTGTCGGCCATTGCTACCGCTGTAAGACCATCATCGAGCCTCATCTTTCCTGGCAGTGGTTTGTTCGCGTGAAGCCTTTGGCCGAAGAAGCTATCAGAGTGGTCGAGGAAGGGAAAATTAAGTTCATCCCCTCCAACTGGACCAAGACCTATTTTGAATGGATGTACAACATTCATGACTGGTGTATATCACGTCAGCTCTGGTGGGGACACAGGATACCTGCCTGGTATTGCCAGGAATGCGAGCATATAGTGGTTTCGGATGAAGCGCCTGTAAAGTGTGAAAAATGCCCGAGCTCGGAGCTCGTTCAGGATGAAGATGTTCTTGATACGTGGTTCAGCTCTGCCTTGTGGCCCTTTGTGACCATGGGTTGGCCCGAGAAAACAGAGGATTTAAAGGCTTTCTATCCCACAGATCTTATGTCAACGGGGTTTGACATCATTTTTTTCTGGGTTGCCCGGATGATTATGATGGGACTTAAATTCACCAGAGATATCCCTTTCCGCCATGTTTTTATAAACGGCCTGGTCAGAGATTTTAAAAGACGAAAAATGAGCAAATCAGAGGGAAATATTATTGATCCCCTTGAAATGATCAAGAAATACGGCACAGATGCTTTGAGATTCACCCTGGCTGCCTTAGCTATCCCCGGCATGGATCTCTCTCTTGCCGAAGAGAGGATGGCAGGCTATCAGGCCTTTGCCAACAAAATCTGGAATGCGTCCCGCTTTGTTTTGATGAATATCCAAGGAGATGAATTTAGCCTGAAAGAGGAGGAATTAACCCTGGCTGACAGGTGGATTCGAAGCAGGTTAGTCGGGATTGTTGAAGAGCTGAATGATGCTTTAGAAAACTATAAGTTTTATGATGCAGCAAATAAAATCTATCATTTTATCTGGGGTGAATTTTGTGATTGGTATATTGAGTTGGTCAAGCCGAGTCTTAAACAAGGGAACAGAACGTCGGAGGCCGTCCTGGTTGATACATTAGACCAGATACTAAGGCTTCTTCATCCGTTTATGCCCTTCATTACCGAAGAAATCTGGCAGCATATCCCTTCCTCCGGGAAATCTTTGGTAGTGACATCCTTCCCTCGGGCAAGAAAGGATTTAAGAGATGAGGAGGCAGAAAGAGAGATGAGATTCCTTCAGGAGGCGATAGTCGGGATTAGAACCATAAGAGCAGAGAACAGGATTCCTCCTAAGAAAAAAGTTGATCTTTGCGTGAAGGTAAAGGATGAGAGAAAAGTGGGGAAAAAAGCAGAGGCAGAAATCATCCGCCATACCAAGGAGTACATTCAGACTCTGGCTAATATTCGTCAGGTTGAAATTTCGGATCATTTTCCGCGTCAAAAGAAGCTCTTAAAGGGGATTGCCGGTTCTTGGGAGATAGCTATTCCCCTCGAGGAGGGAGTCTTCAATTTAAATCAGGAGAAACAGAGGCTTGAGAAAGAGCTTTCGAAAATTATGCTGGATAAAGAAAAAATAGAAACCAGGCTTAAAAACACCAATTTCCTTAACCGTGCTCCGAAAGAAATCATTAAAGAGACAAAAGGAAAGCTTCGGGATCTTCAGGGCAAAAAAACTAAGCTGGAAGAAAGCCTCAAGCATATTCTCTCCCTAATCTGATGCCTTGTCCCAAAGTGACGTGATTATATGTCATTGTGATCGACCGGAGGGAGCGTGGCAATCTCATACGATAAATTATCATTGTGAGGAGCGAAGCGATGCGGCAATCCCAATTTTTTCTCGTGAGATTGCGCACCACTTTTTACCATGGAGATAGGAGCTAAAATTTTCCGCGTTAAAAGCTGCCCTTCTACGAACGACCTGGCTAAAGAACTAGCCCTTTCTGGAGAAGAAGGAGGCACTGTTGTCATCTCTGATGAGCAGACAAAAGGGAGGGGGATGAAAGGAAGGAAATGGTACTCGGCCAGGAAAAAAGGGATTTATCTCTCTGTAATTCTCCGTCCCCTCCACTCCAATATTTCCCTTCTTCCCCTTGTAGCCGGATTGGCTGTCGCAGATGCCGT
>CAYUXD010000076.1:0-674 GCA_964448655.1 uncultured Eubacteriales bacterium | reverse complement strand
ATGCCGTTTTTGACTCAGTCGGCCTAAGGGTTAAACTTAGATGGCCCAACGATTTAATATGGGGAAAGAAAAAATTGGGAGGCATTCTCTGCGAGGGTGGCTTTTCAGGAGACCGAATCAACTATGCTATCCTGGGGATAGGCCTGAATGTGAACCAGGGGAGGGACGATTTCCCTGAAGAAATTCGCCATCAAGCCACTTCCCTTAAGCTTATATCAAAGAAAGATATGGATGAGGATATCGTGCTTAAAAACCTTTGGCCTGCTTTAAATCACTGGTACGGTCGATTATTACAGGGTGAGAGAGACAAAATTGTCTGCCATTTCCAAGAAAATTCGATTCTGCCGACTGGAAAAGAAATAACTCTGATCACCGAAAGCGGGGAAGTTTCAGGAATTTACAGAGGGATTCACTCTCAAGGGAGCTTGATCCTTGAGAGCCGAGGAAAGATAAGGCCTTTTTTTTCAGCAGAGATAAAGACAATGATAAAGTGAGCCCGTCTTTTTTGGTTATGGAAGAAAAAATCATTGATCAGGCTGGGTGTTTCGAAAACACGCACAAAAAAAAGGGACTGTCCCCCTCAGAAAAAGGGGACTGTCCCCTTTTTTGCAGCTCGGTTTCAGGCTTCGCTCGGGATCAGACTTTGACATCATGTTGAGAATTGGGCTAGATTT
>CAYUXD010000075.1:2002-9214 GCA_964448655.1 uncultured Eubacteriales bacterium | reverse complement strand
CCGCTCAGCCTTTCTCACGGTTTTTTCACCATACAGCCTTCGCCAGGCAAGGGAACCCGACAGAGTCGGGCGGCGACAAGAAAAAGGGGACAGGCCCCTTTTTTGTAAAAAAGAGGACATTCTTAACTTGTGGACAGAACAACAGAAAAAGGGGCCTGTCCCCTTTTTCTCCGAGTATGTTTGAACGAAGTGAGTTACGCAGCCGCCGAGAAGAGCGAATGGAGAATGGCGTTAAAAATCTGAAGGGAGCTAGGCTATTTCCCAAAACCTTTTCTAATAACGGAAATGGAGATGCCAACATCCAGCAAACTCTGTTTGACATTGTCCTCAGCAAGGTGCTATATTTTTGTCCACGCATCTGGGAAAAGCTAAATATGAAAAAAATTCCGTTTTTGCTTTCACTTATCGGCGGGTTTTTCATCATCCTCATAAGTATCTACGGATTTTCTTTGCTTCGCCAGCGCGTTGGTCTTCCTCCCGAAATAAAGGATTTCATCCAGAAAGAAGATGCAAAGCTCATTCAGATAGATGACATACGAATTGAACGAAAAATGGACATGGAATTCATCCTGAGCCAGAAAACCAGCGGTGAACAGTCAACTTTCCTTATCGAAATCGATGGCAAGATAGAGAAAAAAGAAGCCAAGTTTGTTTACTACTATTCTCAGAATTTTTTTCCTTCAGTATATCTCCTTATAGGCATTTTCTGCTTCATTATTGCCATCGTGGTTTTCCTTCTCCGCGCGGAAGATGCGAGAGCGCGCATCTATTATTGGGCTTCTTTTTCTTTCGCCGCGGCTGTCATAATAAGCGGGGGATTTTACTGCCTGAGAAAAGACTGGCTCTCGTACATCCCCGGGATTTTATACTATTTTTGCTATCCTCTGGCTGCTGCTCTTCTCCTTCATTTTTCTCTTTCATTCTCAAAGATAAGGCTAAAGATAAGCAAGCTCATTATTTACTTTCCAGCTCTGATTTTTATAGGGGTCCTGGAGACTACATTTCTCCAATCTGGTTTGAATTCTTCAATAGAGGCCCATAGGATCTATGAATCCGCTTTTTATATCTTTCGCGGATATCTTGTCTTGTTTGTCCTTTCGGCAATGTTAAATCTGATTACGAGTTATAGGAAAGCCGCCCTTGAGGAGGAGAAGGCTCAGATAAAATGGATTTTTTATGGCCTTTTTATTGGTCTGGTGCCGTTTATTCTATTATACCAGCTTCCCCTGGCTGTAGGAATTGATCCCTTGCTGTCACAGGAATTTTCCAACGCATTTTTTATCTTCATCCCTCTAGCTTTCGCTTTTTCCATTGTTAAGTTTAAATTGATGAACATAGAGCTTGTTATCAATCGAAGCATAGTCTATTCCATACTCACTGTTTTCACCGTCAGCATATATCTCTTTTCTGTTTATCTGCTCGGTAATATTTTTTCTAAATTGTTTTCTGCTCGAGAAACAACCGTTTCTTTAATCGGAGCTCTTGTAGCTGCTGCTGTCTTTAATCCCGCCCGGAAAAAAATTCAAGAATTTGTTGATAAAGCATTTTTCCGCATGAGTTATGATTATCGGAAGAGCATTCTCAGTTTCAATGAAAGGGCTCACAGGATGGCAAGAAGTGACCATCTAACTGATTTTTTCCTTTTAAAGATAAAGAAAACTTTGCCGATTGATCATATCGGAGTTTTTATCTATTTGTTAGTTTCCGGAAAAAAGAAGCTATTGATTGCCAAGAATGGAAAAGAGACCCTTGCCTCTTTGACTTCTCTCAGTCTCGATTCGGAAAAGATATTAGCCAGAAAAAAGGCAGTCCGCACGGAAGAGGGTTTGGATTTTTCGAAGGAGTCCCTCCTTAAAGAAAAGAATTTAGAGTTAATTATCCCTCTTTCTTTCAGGACGGCTGACCTGGCCGGTTACGTATCCCTGGGAAAGAAAAAGTCTGGCGAAAGGTTCAATCGGGATGACCTTGAGCTTTTGCTAACAACGGCGGGAGAACTGGCTTTAAACCTGGAGAGGATCAGGCTTCAGGAAGAAGTGTTTGAAGAAAGAGCGGAGAGAGAAAAATTAGATGAACTCAACCGCCTTAAAACGGAATTTGTCTGCTCTGTATCCCACGAGCTTCGGACCCCGATGAGTTCTATCAGAGGACTGGCCGAAGTGCTCCAGGCAGGAAAGATAAAAAATAAAGCAAAACAAGATGAGCTCATAAGCCTTGTGGCTGATGAGAGCGGCCGTCTTTCCCGGTTTCTTCACAACATCCTCGATTTTGGAAAAATTGAACAACAAGCTAAAACCTACAATTTTCAGAATGCGGAGATACAGTCAGTTGTCAGAGAAGCAGCGAAACTTTTCCAGTACAGATTAGAATCAGATGGATTTGTTCTCAAGACAAATTTACCTGAAAATCCTCTCTTTTTAGAGATAGACAAGGATGCAATAAAACAGGCGTTGACCAATCTCATAGATAATGCTATTAAATATTCGTCAGATAAAAAGGATATAATGATTCAAGTCGTCGAAAAGGAAAAACAGGTAGAAATTCAGGTTAAAGATAAGGGACTTGGAGTTCCATCCAAAGAGAGAGAGAAGATTTTTGAGGGATTTTATCGGCACGCTGAAGCTAGCCGACACAGTCCAAAAGGTGTAGGACTGGGACTGAAAATTGTCAAGCACATCATGGAAGCTCATAAAGGAGAAATAAAAGTTGAGAGTCAACCGAATAGGGGCAGCACTTTTAGTCTAATTTTCCCAAAGCCATGAAAAAAATATTAATCGTTGAAGATGATAAAGCTTTGCTTAAAACGTTTAAATCTTTCCTGGAAACAGAAAACTTTAAGGTCGTTTCTGCTTCCGATGGAGAAGAAGGATTCCGGTTGGCCTGTCAGGAAAAAATTGACCTGATTCTCCTCGATTTCACACTTCCTTCTTTAAGTGGGTTGGAAATATGCAAGAGGCTTCGAACAAAGGGAATAATGACACCCATTATCATGCTTACAGGGGAGAAAAAGGAGGAGATTGATAAGGTCTTAGGCCTGGAGCTTGGAGCGGACGACTATCTCATTAAACCCCTCGGGACAAAAGAGCTTCTGGCCAGGATAAATGCTGTGCTTCGCCGCACTAAACCCGAAGCGGCAGAAATTGAAGAATACTCTTTTGGTGATGTTTACATAAATTTTAAAAAGCAAATTGCATCTAAAGGAAAGAAAGAGGTTTACCTTACTGCTAAGGAATTCGGCCTTCTTAAGCTTCTTACTTCTTGTGAGGGAGAAGTTGTTAGCCGGGAGACTATTCTTAATGAAGTATGGGGGTATGACAAATATCCGACCACAAGGACAATCGATACTTTTATCCATCACCTTAGACAGAAAGTCGAGAGTAATCCAGCCAAACCTGTTCATCTAATTACAGTCCCCTGGTCTGGCTATAAGTTTCAAAAATAAAATATTTTCCTTATTCTAGCTTTCCTAAAAAAATGAAGACAGCCCTCATTTTTCGCAGTCCCCATTTTTGGCACGTTTTTCCCAGTTTTCCCCTATTTTTCGCCAATTTTCCATACTCCTGCCTTTTTTAACAAACTTTTAACAATCTCTTAACAAATTTTTGACAACTTTTACCCTTAGGGGAGCTAAATTATCAATGAAAGATGGATGAATTGAAAAAGAAAGAAACAAAGGAGCAAGAAAATGATCGTGCTTTTAAATAAATATTCAAACGGCGGTAAAAGTGTTAAAAAATGGGAAGAGTCTAAACCAGAGCTTGAAGGCAAGTATTTTAGAGGAAATTATACTATAATTTCTGATTTTGAGGATTTCAGCAAAAGACTGCCGAGCGAGTTTGATAGAGGAGAACGAGTATTAATAGGAGCTGGTGGAGATGGGACGATAAATTTTTTATTAAATCAAATAATGCAAATGAAAAAAGAAAAGAGAAGTCAGTTGACAATGGGAGCTATTGGATTAGGTTCAAGCAATGATTTTCATAAGCCTCTTTCTGAAGATAAATATCTCAATAGTAAAGTTCCGTTAAAACTTGATTGTGAAAATGCCGCAGATCATAACGTAGGACAGGTTGACTTCGAGGATGAAAACGGGAAATGGAACAGAAAATATTTTATCATCAATTGCAGTATCGGAATCATCGCTAAAGCAAATTATCTGTTTAATTCAAAAGAAAAAGTTATAAAATGGCTGAAATCTAAGTGGGTGATGGGTACAATCTGGTATGCTGCGCTAAGGACACTGTTTGTTGCTAAAAATGTCCCAGCTAAGATTAAAGTCAAGAATAAAAAGATTTATACAGAAGTTACCAGCTTGAGTGTTGTTATCAACCCTCATGTCAGTGGTAATTTTTGCTACGATTTCAACATTAGTCCCCAGAGTGATTATTTAGGTGTTGGTCTTTGTGAAAGGATGGGAATACTCGCCAGATTAAAAACCATTATCTCTTTAACTCGCGGCAAGTTCACGGGCCTACCCAAAACTCGATCCTGGTTAGCCAGGGAGGTTGAGATTAGACCAGATTCTCCAACTCCTTTGGAACTGGACGGGGAGGTCCATCTGGCGCGAAGAATCAAGATCAAATTGCTTCAGGGGATCTTAAAAATAAGCCAGTGATGAAAGATATTTTAGAAAACTGGCAGATTTAGATATGGGGAATGTGAATAAAATTCAAAAAGGTAAATTCCTATCCTTAAGGACATATCATGGCTAAGAATCAGTATGCGAGTATCTTGAGCATAGCTTTTTGGAAGGCTTTTTGGTCAACAATGAGACCCTATCTTATTTTTGTCTCAGGAGCCGCAGGGTTGGTTGGACTTGCATTCATTGAAGATCCAATAATTTTCAGGATCGTCTTAGGTTTTATTCCCCTGTTTTTATCGTATGGATTAGGGCAGGCTCTGACAGATTGCTTTCAGATGGATACCGATGCACTTTCCTCCCCTTACCGCCCTCTTATAAAAGGAGTAATTTCGCGCAAGCAAGTGTTAAGTGCTAGCCTCGTAGGATTAACTTTAGCCATATTAATTCTGACCTATCTAAATCCTATAATCTTAGTTTTTGGAGTTTTGGCAGTTGTTGGCTTGCTTACCTATACGACACTAAAGAGAGTGTGGTGGGGAGGGCCGTTTTGGAATTCCTGGATAGTAGCCTTGTTGCCTGTTATGGGGAGGCTGGTGGATAGAGAGTATCGAGTCAGGCAAATCCTTAACTTAGGAGACTCTCCTTCTTTGGCTTTCCTTTTGGCGGTGCTCGCAATATTTGTTGGCTATGCCAATTTTGTAGTTATGGGCTATTTCAAGGATATCTCAGCAGATAAGGAGACCGGATACAGAACTTTTATTGTGGTTTTTGGATGGCTGCCAGCTGCGGTTTGCAGCGATTTTGCTGCCATCTCGGCTGCTTTTCTTACAGGCTGGACAATGCATTCAACCGGCACTCTCAACGTTTTTGGCATCGGTATTTTTGTTGCTGCCGTGGTGATTAATGCTTACGCTCAGATAAAGATACATCAGACTCGAGACGAAAGAAAAGCTCATAGTCCGATAGCTAACGTTGTTCGTTCGTTTATTCTTTACTGTGCAGCAATTGTCGTAACTCTGAAGATCGATTGGCTGGTTTTTATCGTCGTCTTCTATCTTTTATTTGAGTTGGCTTTGAAATTTAGACCTGAAAAAACACAGGTGTGAGACAATGAATATTCTCTGGAACGGATATTCTGATAAAAAAAAATCTTCGAGCGTGGAAGAAGATGCGATTAAACCAGATTCTCCAGAGCTTTTGGAACTGGGCAGGGAAGTCTATGCTGCTCGTAACATTAAAATCAAAATTTTGCGAGAATCTTGAGGTAAGCCAATGATGAACGATATTTTAGAAAACTTAATGATTGAGAGAATTGCCAAGAATTTTCTCAAAGCGCCGCATAAGCTACATGAAATTCATGAAGCAGATGCAGAACTAATCGATATGGGAGGAGGAAGTGATAATTACTTAGCAATTACTACTGATGCTTTGGTTGAAGAGATTACCAGCGGATTATACGATGATCCTTATCTTATCGGATGGATGCTCGCTATGGTAAATTTTTCGGATTTAGCTGCAGTTGGAGCAGCGCCCTTGGGTCTGCTCATATCAATTAGTTATCCTCCAGCTTTAAACGAGGCCTTTATGACAAAGCTGACTAAGGGGATTTCTGATGCTTGCCAGAGGCTAAACACTTTTGTCCTGGGCGGCGATACTAACCAGGGCAAAGAATTGTTTCTCTCTGGGTGCGCTGTAGGGCTTGTTCCCAAAAAATTTATCATTAAAAGAATTGGAGCTAAACCGGGAGATAAATTATATCTTACGCATCCTGCTGGCTTAGGGAACGTCTTTGCCTTTTTGCGATTAGCCAAGCAGGATTCTAAGCTGCCAAAGTTGTTTTATCAGCCTCTGGCCAGGATAAAAGAAGGGAAAATAATCAGGGAATTTGCAAGCTGCTGCATGGATACGAGCGACGGTGTAATCCACACTGTAGACACGCTTATGAGGTTAAATCGCTGCCAATTTGTTCTGGAAGATAATTGGGACCAAATTTTGCATCCTATCGCCTTGAAGGTATGCAGCGCTCAACATTTGCCCCCGTGGCTGACTCTGGCTGCGGTTCATGGAGAATTTGAGCTGTGCTTTACCTTAAGTCATGATAATGAAAAGAGCTTCCTCCAAGAAGCAGCCAAAGCTGGCTGGACACCGATCTTATTAGGTGAGATTATCGAGGGAGAAGGCGTAAGAATCAGGAGCGGAGGACGACTAGTTCCTGTTGATACTGCTTTGATCAGGAATTTCTCAGAGATAGCAGGTTCTGATCCAAAAAGTTACATAAATAAATTACTGGAAATTGCCCGAAAGGTTGAGATACGATAATTCTGATTTATGAATCTTAGATAAGCGGAGGGATAATTTCATGCTCAAGGATAAAGTAATAATCATCACCGGTGCAGCTGGTGGCATCGGTTCAGCTACAGCACATCTTTTTGCCAAGCATGGTGCTATTTTAATTTTGACCGATATTCGCAAAGAGGGGCTAGAAGATTTGGGAGCACTTTTGAAGGATTCGGGAGCGGAAATAATGCTCATCGAACATGATGTCGCAGATCCCGAATCCTGGCAGTCGCTCATGGAAAAAGTCAGGCAAAAATACAGCAGGGTTGATGTTCTTATTAATAATGCAGGAGTTG
>CAYUXD010000075.1:0-1992 GCA_964448655.1 uncultured Eubacteriales bacterium | reverse complement strand
GTTCAACCTGGTGCCGCGGAGAAGATTACTTTGGATGAAGTCCAAAAACAACTTTCAGTAAACCTATCAGGAACAATTCATGGATGTCGAGCCGCTTTAAATATTATGAAGGCGCAGAATTTTGGAAAGATTGTCAATGTTGCATCGTTAGGGAGTATTGTTCCTTTGCCAGGTGAAGCGGTTTATAGCGCCACAAAATATGCTATTCGAGGCTTTTCTCTTTCACTTTATGCAGAATTGCGCCGCTCTCCAGTTGGAGTAGCTGTGGTTTGCCCTGATTCTGTAGATACTCCACAACATGCTTATGAACTTTTATACGATGATGCTGTTCTCTCTTTTCTGGGAAAGCCCTTAAAGCCCGAACAAGCCGCAAAAGGAATACTCAAAGCTGTCCGTAAAAAAAAGCCAGAAATACTGGTCCCGACCGGGATGGGAATTTTATGCAGAATCGGGATAGCTTTCCCCCGGCTTTTCTTCTCTCTTCTCCCCATCCTGGAGAAAATGGGGAGAAGCACGATAAAAAAAAGACGGGAAGAGAAGAAAAAAATTGGCAAATAAAGACTAGAATAGAGGCTGGAGATTACTGGCTTATAAAACTTTATGGAGATAAAAAAGGAATGCATATTAAATATACGAAAACAGTAAAATTTGCTGCCGTTATGGAACTGGCAATAGCTGTGGGAATTATTTCCTTCTGGATTGCTTTCTTTTGGGCAAATTTAGTAAGCATAGATGATCCACACTTAAAGGAAATTTATTTGGCTTTCGAATCAGCTTTTCCTGTAGCTGACATATCTCTATCTATAGTATTAATTATTGGGGGAATTGGCTTGTTGAAGAAGATGCCTTTTGGCTTTTTATTTTCCCTTTTAGGGGGAGCTTCTCTTATATTTCTCGGGCTTCTGGATATCTCTTTTAATACTCAACATGGAATCTATCTTCTTGGAATCGGAGAAGCTATTCTGAATATTTTCATAAATTTGCTGTGTCTTGGTGGAGGGATTTTTCTTATTTTTACTATATGGAAGAATAGAACAGATTGAAAAAATAGGACAAGCAACCCTCATTTCTTTATATTCCTGCCTTTTTTAACATACTTTTAACAAACTCTTAACAACTTCTTGACAACTTATGCTTTGGGGGGAGCTAAATTATCAGTGAGAGGCAGAAAAATTAAAAATCCATGAATAAAGAGACGCATAGTATCAGTAACAGGATATAAAAATGGCAAAAATTGAGGGCTCAAGAGTGCTGATAACAGGGGCATCGTCTGGCATCGGCAGAGCAATTAGCTTTGAATTGGCTAAGAGGGGAGCCATATTGGCGTTAACAGCTCGCAGACTAAAGACTTTGAGAAAAGTGTCAGATGAGATAAAAGATGCTTTTCCTGAGGTTCAGGCTCCCCTTTCAATACCCAGCGATGTCTCAGACAAGGAAGATGTGAGCAGACTCGTTAAAAAGTGTGTGGACTGCCTTGGCGGAATCGACATTCTAATAAACAATGCAGGCATAGGTGTCTACGGAAAGACTGAGCTGACTACATTAGAAGACTTCCGCTCTGTAATGGAAGTAAACTTCTTTGGCTCTCTCCATTGTATTTTGGAAGTCCTTCCTCATATGAAGGAAATAGGGAAGGGGCTGGTTATCAACATCGTTTCCGTTGCAGCCATGCATGGCGTTCCCTACCTTGGGGCTTATAGTGCAAGTAAAGCCGCTCTTGTCGCTTTAAGCCAGAGTCTCCGTGCCGAGCTCGCAAAGAGTGGCATCTCTATAATGATTGTCTATCCAGGGTATACCCAGACAGACTTTTTCAAAAATGAGAAGAAGGTAGGCGGTGCCCACCGGCCTGCGGGTCCCTATGCTCCTGCCAGAAAGGTGGCAAGAGCTATCATCAAAGCTATTGAAAGTGAAAGGCCGGATCTGGTTCTTTCTCTTGCAGGTAAAGCTTTGAAATTTTCTAAAAGCTTAATGCCCTGGTTGGTTGAAAGAGCT
>CAYUXD010000074.1:6548-9257 GCA_964448655.1 uncultured Eubacteriales bacterium | reverse complement strand
CTCGGGTGCTCATCTTCCTTTGAGCAAAAAATTGATGGATCAGCTCAGAGAAAATAAGCTCACCGATAAATTAGTGCTGGTCGGTGGTAATATCCCCCTGGGGGATGTGAAAGTTCTCAAAGAGTACGGTGTAGCTGAGGTTTTTCCGGTTGGAGCCAAGCTGGATGAAATCATAGAGTTTATAAAAAGAAGAGTAGGGGGGCAAAATGAAAGAATCTAATAAACCTGAAGAGATTAAAGAGATCAGTCTCGAGTCCGGGATAAAAGTTAAGCCTGTCTATGGTCCTGAAGACATAAAGGATCTAAGTTATGAGAAAGATATTGGTCAACCCGGTGAATACCCTTTCACAAGAGGTATCCATCCTCTGATGTACCGTAAACGCCCCTGGACTATGCGCCAGTATTCAGGATTCGGGACAGCCAGGGAAACGAACGAGAGGTTTAAATGGCTTCTGGGCCAGGGGCAGACAGCACTCAATGTTGCTTTTGATTTACCGACACAACTGGGCTTGGATTCTGATGATCCTTTTGCTGAAGAAGAAGTTGGCAGGGTAGGAATGGCTATAGACTCTCTTAAAGATTTGGAAGAAGCTTTTGCTGATATCCCTATCGATAAAATTAGCACCTCGCTTACTATAAATCCTGTAGCCTCAGTGATGCTGGCTATGTATCTTGTGGTGGCAGAGAAGCAGGGTATACCCTGGGAAGAGGTAAGAGGCACCACACAGAATGATATATTGAAAGAATACATAGGTCGTGGGACCTGGATTTTCCCCGTCGAGCCTTCAATCCGGTTAATAGGCGATATGGTTGAATTCTGTTCTAAGAATGTTCCCAAATTCAATCCCTTCAGTGTCTGCGGCTATCATATAAGAGAATCAGGTGCCACCCCAGTCCAGGAAATGGCTTATGCCTTTGAGATTGCTATTGCTTATATCCAGGAAGTGCTTGATCGCGGACTTAGCATAGATGATTTTGCCGGAAGGATCGCCTTCAACTTTGATATTCATGGCAACCTTTGGGAGCAGGTCGCAAAATTCAGAGCGGGAAGGAGACTTTGGGCAAAAATCATAAAGGAACGTTTTGGTGCCAGGAATCCTCGTTCAATGACCTTAAGGATGATTGCTGGCGGTGGAGGCGGTGGTTTGACAATCCAGCAGCCTGAAAACAATATAGTACGCGGTTCTTATTATGCCCTGATCTCGGCTTTATCAGGAACACAAACAATGGCTCTTTGCTCTTATGATGAAGCCTACACCATTCCCTCAAAGAAAGCTGCGCTAATCAGCTTGAGGACGATGCAAATCCTGGCAGATGAGATGGGACTCAGGGATACAGTTGATCCTCTGGCCGGCTCCTATTATATTGAATGGTTAACATATGAAATGGAGAAAAAGATTGTGGAGTGCATGAAAAAAGTGGAAGAGATGGGGGGCATAATTAAGGCAGTAGAGTCAGGCTATATCCAGGGAGAAGTAAGTAGACAGGCTTATATTCAGGAGAAAAAGATACAATCTGGAGAGACGACGAAAATCGGCGTGAATAAATATGTTATGGAAGAAGAAAAAGCCGGGGTTGAGATTCATCAATTCAATCCTGAAGTTGCCGAAGAACAGAAGAGAAAGCTTAAGGAGATAAAAACTCAAAGAAATGAGAATGAAGTGAAAGATGCCTTGCTTGGATTGAAAAAGGCTGCTCAGACCGATGAGAACGTGATGCCCCATGTTTTGAAAGCTGTGAAAAGCTATGCCACTTTAGGTGAGATAACCAGAGTTTTCAAAGAAGTCTTCGGCGAATTCAAAGAGCCAATCGGGCTATAATAAAAAAACTTTTCATAATGATATTATTTTAATAATAATAAAAGCGAATTAGGTAAGATGTCGTTAGGAATGAAGAAGATTCCTCGGATGTCACTGCGAGCCTCAGAGGGGCGAAGCAATCTCATAAAAAAGGTTGAGATTGCCACGCTGCGTTCGCAATGACAATGTAAAAACACTAATTGTGTTTATGTTAGTTTAGCGAGTCTGGCTATTTTATGACTATGAAATATAAAATTGGAATAGATGTCGGGGGGACATTCACAGATTTTCTGCTGACTTCTAAGGATGGGAGTTCTGAGATTTATAAGGTTTTATCCACTCCTGATGATCCATCAATAGGATTGATGGAGGGCCTCACCGAAATGGCAAAAGCCAGAAACATCTCTTTAAAAGAATTCATCAAGGATGTTGAGACTATTGTGCACGGAACCACTGTCACAACAAATGCAGTATTGACTCGCAGAGGAGCCAGAACAGGGCTTTTGACCACAAAGGGCCTAAGAGACGCCCTGGAAATGAGGAGGGGAATAAGGGAAGAACAGTATAACAACAGATACACTAACGTGGAGCCTTTGGTTCCAAGACATTTGAGATTTCCTGTAGAAGAGAGGCTTGATTACAAGGGAGACATTGTAACTCCCCTCAAGAAAACAGATGTTCTCGATGCAGCCAAGCTTTTTAAAAAAGAAGGCATTGAAGCTATTGCTATCTGTTTTATGAATTCTTTTGCCAATGATACCCACGAATCCATGGCCGAGAAAATCATAAAGGAAGAATTTGGTAAAGGCCTTGGTGAATCCGGCGAAGAATTTGATAAATCAAGCAACGGGCCTGGTGAATCCAGCGACGGGCCTGATAAATCAGCCGACGGGCTTGATAAATCAAGCCC
>CAYUXD010000074.1:2678-6538 GCA_964448655.1 uncultured Eubacteriales bacterium | reverse complement strand
TTTCATCTTCATTTTTTCCGAGCATTAGATTTTATGACAGGATATCGACAACTGTTTTAAACTCATATGTTGGTCCTATACTGAAGAGTTATATAAAGAGTCTGATTAAGAAATTAAAAGATGTCGGCTTTAAAGGTGTCTTACTCATCATGCAGTCCAATGGAGGTGTTGTATCACCGCAGATTGCAATGGATAAGGCAGCCGTGACCCTCCTCTCAGGTCCTGCAGCGGGACCAGTAGCTGGAATCGAGTACACATCTGTCCAGGGTTATGATGATTGTCTAACAATTGATATGGGAGGAACAAGTTTCGACGCCGCTCTTATTAAGGATAAAACACCTCTGGTCACTACTGAAGGAGAAATTAACCGGCTAAGAATAGCTCTTCCTATGCTGGGAATAGTGACTATCGGAGCTGGAGGCGGAAGCATAGGTTGGGTTGATGAGGGTGGGCTTTTGCGGATGGGACCTCAGAGTGCCGGCTCAAAGCCAGGACCTGCATGTTATGATTTGGGAGGAGAGCTTCCAACCTGTACTGACGCGGACTTTGTACTAGGTTATCTGGATAAAGATTTCTTTGCTGGAGGAAAGATACCACTGAATTATGAGCGGGCAGAGAAGGTCATAAAAGAAAAAATAGCTGGTCCTTTAGGCATGAATGTGGTTGAGGCCGCAGCCGGGATGTATCGGGTGATAAATGTCAATATGGCTTCTGGGGTGAGAGAAGTGAGTGTCAAGCGCGGACACGATCCGAGAGAGTTCCCTTTGGTCGTAGCCGGTGGAGCAGGACCGGTTCATGCCTGTATGATTGCCCTGGAGCTTGAGATTCCGGTTATGGTTATCCCTAAGGAATCGTCTATTTTCTGTGCAGCCGGCATGTTGATGTCTGATTTGAAGCACAACTTCGTCCGAACCTATTCAACGTCTCTCAACAAGTTAGATAAGAAGAAATTCAGGTCTCTGCTTAATGAAATGAGAAAGGAAGCCACCGAGCTTCTTAGATCAGAAAACATTCCGGAGAGCTCTATTCAACATATCTATTCTCTGGATATGAGGTATGTTAAACAATACCATGAAGTAAACGTGGAGATGACCAAGGATGAGATGGAGAGAGGAAATATCGAATCTGTAGTTTCGAAATTTCATCCAGAGCACAACCGGCTTTATGGATACTCTTTAGAGGAAGTGGGAATGCCTATCGAGTTGATCAACCTGAGACTCACAAGTATCGGGAAGACAACCAAGCCAAAATTTAAAAAGGAAGAATATGACGAGCTTGACCCCTCAAAAGCTTTTAAAAAGAAGAGAAAAGTTTATCTGCCTCTAAAGGGGGCCTTTGAAGAAGTTTCTGTGTATGATGGACATAAACTTAGGTATGGAAATAGAGTAGAGGGACCAGCAGTAATAGAGCAGGTTAATACGACAACTTTCGTAACTCCCGAATATAATATCCTCTGCGATAAATACGGAAGCTATACGATGTACTTAAAAACAAAAGAAGAAAAGATCAAAAAAAGGGTTGTAGGGGTTTGATTCATCAAGCCCACCTTTTAGATAT
Source organism: uncultured Eubacteriales bacterium (assembly GCA_964448655.1). Lineage (GTDB taxonomy): Bacteria > Acidobacteriota > Aminicenantia > Aminicenantales > Aminicenantaceae > SOIV01. Next base: position 4,981 of record CAYUXD010000074.1, on the reverse strand, counting down.
TGTAGGGGTTTGATTTATCAAACCCACATTGAGTATGAAATATTGTAGGGGCTTGATTCATCAAGCCCACCTTTTAACTATTGTAGGGGTTTGATTTATCAAACCCACATTTTAAAAGATATGAAGAGAAATGTCATTGCGAAGAGCGAAGAAGATTCCTTCGTTTTGCTCGGAACAGGCTGCCAAATCTCATGAGAAAAGGTTATGAAGATAGATAAGATATTGGTTTCTGTATTTCAGAGAAGGTTTAAGTCAATAACCGAAGAGATGAGTATAGTCTTAGAAAAAACGACACGCTCACCTATCCTCTGCGAGGCAAAAGATTTCGTTACCGGACTATATGATGGAAAGGGGAAGATGCTTGAACAGACGGAAAACCTTCCTATCCTCTCTTTTTCTCTGGGACCTGTGTGTGAGTATATAGTTCGTTATTTCGGCGATGATATTCATCCTGGTGATGTCATCTTCCATAACGATGTCTTCTCCATGGGCAATCAGAACAATGATGTGGCTGTTTATAAGCCAATATTTTACGAAGACAAACTTATCGCCTGGTCAGCTTCGAAGGGACATCAAGCAGATATTGGAGGTGCGGTTGCAGGAGGATATAATCCCAGAGCCACTGAAGTCTGGCAGGAGACACTCAGAATACCCCCGGTTAAAGTCTATGAGAGCGGGAAACTGAGAAATGATGTCTGGGACCTCATCTTCGCCAATATCCGTTTTGATATCGTAGCTGCAGATATGAGAGCTCAGATAGGTTCGTGTGTGGTGGGCGAGAGAGGAGTGTTAAAGCTTTTTGAAAAATATGGGCTTAAAGTCTTTGAGTCTCATAAAGAATATCTTTTCGACTCCACAGAAAAGATGATGCGCGCAGAGATAAAAACCATCCCCAACGGAGTATACCGAGGAGAGTCAACCGTATATTATGACGGGAGAACACCTGGTTCAAAGTATAAAATAAGAATAAAAATAACCGTCAAAGATGAGGAGATAACCTTTGATTATTCAGATACAGACCCTCAGACGGATGGTTTTGTTAACGGGACATATACTTCATCTGCAAGTGCCACCCTTTTAACTTTCCTGCAGATGGTCAATCCAGACATGCCTCATAATGATGGAATGGTAAGGCCGGTGAAGATCATAATTCCAGAGGGCACTATCCTGAATGCTAAATATCCGGCTGCAACCACGTTCGGAAATCATCTCTGCCCTCCAAATGCAGATGCGATAATAAGAGCTCTGTCTCAAGCGATACCCAAGAGAGTAACTGCAGGATGGAACCAGCTTTTATGCTATCTGACGAGCGGCTTTGACCCCAGGAAAAAAGATAGCTACGTCGATATAGGCTTCCTGGGCTTGAAAGGCGGCTCTGGTGCCACGGACGGAGTGGATGGGTATGACCACATAGGTATGATAGATGCATCTGGAGGAGTACTGGACCAGGATTATGAGATGTTCGAACAGCAAACTCCGCATTTGCTATTACACCACGAATACTGGCCTGATTCCGCTGGGGCTGGTCAGTGGCGAGGAGGGCTTGGCGTTGAGACCAAATTCAAGATAAGAGGAGCAAAAACAAAGGTTGTAACCTTTGGAGATGGAGATGTTGAAGCTCCATTCGGGCTTTTTGATGGGAAGAAAGCGACACTAAATAAAATAGAACTTAAGTATCCGGACGGAAAAGTGTATAAGACGACAAGTAAAGACCTGATTGAGGATGTGCCTGAAGGAACAATTCTCTTCCAGCAAGCTGGGGGGGGAGGAGGATACGGAAATCCTTATCTAAGACACCCAGCTCAAGTTGCCCAGGAAGTGAAGAATGGAATTATAAGCGTAGAGAAGGCAAAAGAAGATTATGGAGTTGTTATAGCTCCTGAGACATTTGAAGTAAACCTCAAAGAGACTGAAAAAATAAGAAAGAAAAATAGGTGAAGCTGATTTCTTGATTCTCATTCTGCGCTTTCTAACGGATTGAGGTATAAGGAAAAATGCTGACCATAGTCTATTCATATTACAACAGCAGTAAAGCCCTCGGAATTCAAATAGATAACTGGTCTCGATACCCGATCGAGTTGATGAAAAAGCTGCATTTTATCCTGGTTGACGACTGTTCCGACAGCAAAGCTGATTTAGCAATCAACTTTCCGATTAATCTTACGTTGTTGAGAATCACCGATGACATCCCCTGGAACCAGCCTGGCGCAAAGAACCTGGGATTCAAATTTGCCAAAACAGATTGGATTTTTACTTCCGATATAGATCACGTTCTTCAGCCGGAAATGTGCAAAAAACTATTA
>CAYUXD010000074.1:0-2668 GCA_964448655.1 uncultured Eubacteriales bacterium | reverse complement strand
TGTCTATTACTTCTCGCGTTTAACCGATAAAGGAGAAAGCAGAAACTCTCATCCTAATTCATTTTTGATCCATAAAGATGTTTTTTGGGAACTGGGGGGCTACGATGAAGATTTTTGCGGGCATTATGGCTACGATGACATCCTGCTGAGGACAATGATACAATCGCACTGCAAGACTGAGCACCTTAATTCTGTTTATCTTATTGATTATCCCTCTCTTTGTAGTTCAGGCTTAGACAGGAACAGAAGAAAAAACAAAAGATTGCTAAAGAGGAAGAAAAAACAACTGCAAAAAGGTAAATACCAGAACAAAAAAATACTGAGATTCAACTGGGAATTAGTTAAAAATTTAAACACCGCCTCTTGAAATATAACCCAGGTTATACAATACAGCAAAACTGAAAAATCAAGGGAAAATTTGTGTCATAATTTGTGTTGTTTTGTTCTTGTATTCTTAAGAAGTTCTCTTCTTATCAGGTCGTTTCATAAGATAAACATGCAGTCGCCGTAGCTGTAAAACCTGTACTTTTGGCGGACCGCTTCCCTGTAGGCTTTTTTAATGAAATCAAGGCCAGCAAAGGCTGCCACCAGCATAAGTAGAGTTGACTGCGGAAGATGAAAATTGGTTAAAAGCCTGTCAACAGCTTTAAACTCATAACCAGGATAGATGAAGAGATTTGTGGAGTCTCTCCCAGGATGGATTTTTCCGTTTCTGAAAGTGCTCTCCAGAGCTCGGACCGATGTGGTTCCCACAGCGATTATCGGCCTTGACTCCTTTTTTGCCTCATTTATTGTTTTGGATACTGCCTGACTTACGGAATAGGTTTCCTCAAGCATATGAAAGTCTTCAATGCGCTTTGCTCTGACCGGCTGGAAAGTTGCCAATCCTACATTAAGCGAGATCTCAGCCAATTGAACTCGTTTTGTTTTTATTCTTTCAAGAATTTGAGGAGTGAAGTGGAGGCCTGCTGTTGGGGCGGCTATAGCTCCTTCCTTACGAGCAAAAACAGTCTGGTACCTTTCTAAATCCAGCACCCTGAGCTCAATATTTTTCTTTTTGCGTTTTATATAAGGAGGGAGAGGAGCAAAGCCTATTTTCTTCAGCCTTAAGAGAACATCGCCTGAAGAAAATTGGATCACTCTTTTACCTTCTGGCTCGACTTTGACGATTTTGCCTTCAAACCCAGGAGAAAAGGAGATTACATCCCCTAATCTTGCCTTTTTAGCCGGACGACAGAGGACTTCCCACAAACCTTCTTTGGATTCCTTCAGGAAGAGAAATTCTATTTCTTTTCCTTCTTTCTTTCCCCACGCTCTTGCCGGGATGACTTTGGTGTTGTTAAGGACAAGAACATCTCCCTTGTTCAGATAATTGGGAAATTCTTCGAATCGTGAATGGTTGATTTCGCCCGTTCGGCGGTGGAGAATCATCATCCTGGATTGTTCTCTTTGGGGGAGGGGTGTTTGAGCGATGAGTTCTTGTGGGAGGTCGTAGCCGAAGTTAGCCGTAAGCATGTGTGATATTAACCTTATTTATGCTTCACGTTTCTTTGCGGGATTATAAATAAAACCGATACATATAATTATAAGGTGGGCTTGATAAATCAAGCCCCTACACAAGATGAATCAGGCCATGCAATAACCAAAATGTGGGCTTGATAAATCAAGCCCCTACAATAATAAGATGCGGATTTGATAAATCAAACAAGAAAATGGGGCCTGGCCCCATTTTCATGGGCTTGATAAATCAAACCACTGCATTTACTTTTTGCTTTCTTTAAAAAGTTTCCCCTGACTTGCGGATGAAGATACGAGCCCTAAGTGAGAATAAGCCTTTTGAGTGACCTTGCGGCCTCTGATTGTTCGTTCCAGAAAGCCGATGCGCATCAGAAATGGCTCGTAGATAGATTCAATCGTGTCCTTTTCTTCATCGATTGCTGCAGCAATTGTGTTAATTCCAACCGGTCCTCCGCTGAAGTTTTCGATGATGGTCATTAGGATTTTCCTGTCCACTTCATCCAGGCCGAGGATGTCGACTTCCATCATGTCTAAAGCATTTGTGGCTTCCTTGCCTGTAATTTTCCCCTCGCCCTTTACATCAGCATAATCTCTCACGCGCCTCAAAAGCCTGTTGGCGACCCTGGGGGTTCCCCGTGAGCGGTGGGCAATCTGGTCAGCTCCCTTATCATCGATGGCCACCTGGAGGATTGAGGCAGACCGTTTGATTATCTTCGCTAAATCTTCTTTCCTGTAGTAATCCAGGCGGTGGATGATGCCGAATCTTCCCCTTAAAGGAGGAGTTATGCGGCCAGCTCGGGTAGTTGCGCCGATCAAGGTGAATTTTTTAAGCTGTAATTTGTGGCTCCGCGCGCTTGGTCCCTGTCCGATGACAATATCCAACCTGAAGTCTTCCATGGCCGAGTAGAGAATTTCTTCAACCGACGGGTGGAGACGATGGATTTCATCCAGGAAAAGAATTTCTTTCGTCTGCAGATTTGAAAGGATGGCGGAAAGGTCGCCTATCCTTTCGATAACCGGTCCTGATGTGGGCTTTATTCCCACACCCATTTCTTTGGCAATGAGGTAGGCGAGGCTTGTTTTTCCCAATCCTGGAGGTCCGTAGAGGAGAACATGATCAAGGTGCTCGTCTCTTTTTTGTGCTGCTTCG
>CAYUXD010000073.1:0-9458 GCA_964448655.1 uncultured Eubacteriales bacterium | reverse complement strand
CGCCTAACGCACCTAGACCAGACAGAACGACAGCCGAGACCAAAAGTCCGATTAAAAAGGCTGGAACGGATATTTGAGTGGCTCCACCTTCAAAAAAGCCCTCAAATCCAGAAGGCATTTCTCCTCCATACTCGGCAAGCCCTTCAGCTATTTTCTTAAAAAATTCTACGTTAAAAGAGCGAAAAGGCATGTTGACAAATGCTCTAACCACAGCGGCCACGATTCCCGCAAAAACACCCACAATAGCCCCATCTCCAGCACTTAAAGCAACAAGCGAATTTTTAGCAAGGAGATAGGCAGCGAGCATACCTCCTCCGATGATCCAGAGGCAGCAAAGACAATTAACAAACGGGATGCCGGATAGAACGCCTGCAGCAGCACCACCTATCAAAGCTGCGGAAAACATTGCTGATTTTTGATTATCCATCCTTCCTCCTTCTCAGTTTGTTCTTCCTATTCTATTTTGATTCATGTTTTATTTTCAAGAGATATTTTCAGGCGTAAAATCTTCTGGTCGTTTTTCTCTGACAAAGTAATCTGTTAAGCCAATTATAAAATAAAAAGGAAGGATAATTCCCCAGATAAATCCTGTTGCAAAGCGCGGCCAGTTGGAAGTCATCCAGATGCGGAGGAAATTTCCCGCAGTATCAATTACTACGGGCAGTGACATCAAGATAAAAATTCGAGTACTAGGTAAAGTAAGAATGGAGAACCTTTTCAAGAAGGGATAGAGTCCAGTTCCTCCCAAGAATCCAAAATAGATACCAAGACAACGAGCACACACACCAAGAGGATAACCCAAGAAGGAAAAAGAGCGTGATGGGTTTTGATGACAAATAGGGGAGAAAATACCATAGCAAAATGCTTGTAAACCCGAAGATTGGCTTTTTAAATAAGGAGCCAGAAAAATGATTCCTAGCCAAACAATAATGCCGCAGAGGGTCAATAAATATACGAGAAGAATTTTGCTTTTCTTTTTCATATCATAAAAGTTAAAAAAGCAGGAAAGATGAAACAGGACTGAGCAGCAAAATGTTTTATTTGGATCATGTTCATCATTTATTTCACTTTTTCAGGCTACTCGAGTGTTAAAATTTTGTCAATTCTACAGATAAGATTTGACAGAATATTCTTCAATGTGTAAATTTATCTTTGATTTTTTATTTTTATATAAAAAAGCCCATGATATCGACAAGGAGGTTATAATGAGGGGAAATAAAATAAGATGGCTAATTTTATTTGTTTTAATCTTTTTTCCGTCTGCTCTTATTTTTTCTCAAACTGAACAAGTCCAAGAAATACTCGAAAAAAATCAAACAGGAGTAGTATATCTCACAGTCCTCGGGGATGAAAAAGAAACCGTCGCAGAAGGTTCAGGATTCGTAATAGAGCAGGGAGTTGTGGCAACTAGTTATTTACTGGTCAGTCAAGCTAAATCTTTGGAAGGAAAAAATGTTAAAGGGAAGAAAGTAAAAATCGAAGGAATTTTGGCAGTTGATAAAAATTTGAATCTTGCTCTATTAAAAATCAAGGGCAATACTCCTGCTCTCATTTTGGGGAATTCAGACGAGCTGGACATGGGAAAAAAAGTTTATGCGGTTGGAGGTGGTGAAACCGGGGAGATAGGAGCCTCAGAAGGAACTGTTAGGACAATTCTTGAGATTGAACCCACAAAAAGGTTCGTAGAAACTTCTCTATCTGTCCCCCAGAGTTTTAACGGAGCGCCGCTGATAGATGTGAACGGGAAAGTCCTGGGCATGGTCGTTTTTCTAGAAAGGAGGCTGAAATTCGTCCTCCCTTCTAACTTGATGAAAACAGTGCAGAAAAAAAGCGTAGTCAAATTCAAAGATTATCAACATGAGGATTACCTGGCAACCTTTGAAGGGGCCTTTCTTGCCGGAAAAGTCGCTTCCTTGCTCGATGAGACCGGAATAGCTCAAAAATATCTGGAAAAAGTTGTTGAGTTAAGCCCTATGAATATTGAACCCGTCTCTCTTTTAGCATCTGTCTATAACAGACAAAGAAATTATCAAAAGGCAGCATCAACCTACCAGAAAGTCATTGAATTAGATAACAACAGGGATGATGCTTACTATCAATTAGGAATTGTTTATCTTAGGCTAGGGAAATATGGCGATGCTATCGCACCACTACAAAAAGCGGTCGAACTAAATCCAGACTATAAAGATGCTTATTTTTATACGGGAAATGCCTATAAAGAGCTTAAGGAACTTGACAAGGCTGTAGAAGCCTATGAAAATTATCTCAATCTAAAACCTGAAGATCCCTGGGAAGGGTATTATCGCCTTGGCTTATGCAGGATAGAGCTTAAACAGTTTGAAGAGGCCATCACGGCCCTGAATGAAGCCGCAAAAGAGAAGCCTCAGGATATAAAGACAAATTATTATTTAGCCCAGGCATATGAACAAGCAAACCAATATGAAAAAGCAGAGGAAACCTATAAACTGCTCGCCCAGATAACCCCTGAAGAAGCAGACAAATATTATAAAACCATTCTATTTATGTACGATAAGGCGGGTATTCACGAAAAGGCCATTGAAGCTGCAAAAAGTATAATCGAATTGAAACCAGACAGCACAGGAGACATTTACAACCTTGGTCTGATGTACCAGAAACAAAAAAAATATGATGAAGCCATAAAGACTTTCAACGAAGTTTTGGCTATAAATCCTGCCGACGAATATTCTTATTCTAATATCGGGTATATCAACTACTTACAAGAAAAATACAATAAATCTATAGCGGCGTTTAAAAAGTTTGTAGAATTAGCTCCTGATAACGCTGACGGCTGGTTTTATATAGGCATTTGCAATATGCAACTCAAAGAATTTGATGCCGCCCTCGAACCTCTAAAGAAAACCATAGAACTTCGACCTGACTACAGTAACGGTAACGCAATCTATAATCTGGCTATCTGCTACTTGAATCTCCACGACAATTATAGCGCTAAAGAAATGTATAATAAATTGAAAGCTATAAATCCTGAGCTAGCCCAAAAGCTAAAGCAGCATATCAGATAACAACAGGAATCCCATAAACTGTAATATTGGAGTCCAATTTGGGGTCAGGCCTTATCCAACGGAATGCCATAAGGCCAAGAGTGCGGGAAAATATCTTTTCCCGATGGCAAGCCCTGACCCCACAGTGTTTGATCCCCTCGACGACAAAAGCCCGGTCCTGATGACAAAGTATGACTTCCTAAATGGCCAGGCCTGGAAGGCCTAATCACATGGAATGCTAGACGAGCAAGAGATCGGAAAATATCTTTTCCCAATGGCAAGGCTTGACCCCAATAAAAGCAATGAAAAACCCATCCCATAGAGCCTTGAAACAATTGACAAAAGGCATATCAATATGATATAAAAATGTATCAAATCAGGCCTCCATATTTAAAGATAAATCTTATTTCTCTAAAACAAAGAGATTCGCACTGAAAGCTATCATTTTTTAATACCTTTACATATAATCCGGCGAAACCTTTAAGGGCAGGTGGCGAAATTGGCATACGCGCTAGGTTTAGGACCTAGTTCCTGATAAAGGAGTGCGGGTTCGAGTCCCGCTCTGCCCATTATCGCTATATTCAACAAGAGAGATTTTTAACCGACTAAAGAGTAAATGAAAAGCAATATCAAAATCCTGAGCGAATGCAAAAGAGAAATTGAGCTTGATATTGAAGCTGATGAAGTCATGAAGGAATTTGAAAGGATTGTGACCCAGTTTTCGTCAAGGACAAAGATTCCAGGTTTCAGGCCCGGAAAAGCTCCCAGAGACATCATTAAGCAGAGGTTCTATCCTGAAATAAAAGAATCGATTATTAATTCTCTTGTTCCCAAGGCCTTGAGCGGGGAGCTCAAGACTCAAAACCTCAATCCCGTAGGAATGCCTGTTGTTAATGACCTTCACTTTAAGGAAGGCCAACCGCTTCATCTAAAAGCACAATTTGAGGTGTGGCCGGAGTTTAACCTTCCTGCATATAAAAAAATCAAGGTCAAGAATAAAAAGATTTTTGTAACAGATGAAGAAATAGACCGATCTCTAGAAGAACTCCGCGTAAGGTCCGCCCAGTACATTCCTGTGGAGGGCAGGGGAGTACTTGAGGAAGATTATGTCGTAGTCGAATTGAAAGGGAAAGACTTGAAAACAAAAAAGTTTTTGCCCCAAGAAAAGGTGGTCATCCTGGCGGGTCACGCCGAAAACGAAGAAATCCTGAACAAGAAATTAATAGGATCAATGCCTGGTGAAGAAAAAAACTTTACCCTCGACTATGATAAAAATCATCAGAACAAAAAGCTGGCAGGAAAAAAAATCGAATATAATTTAAAAGTCATCTCCATAAAAGAAAAAAAACTGCCTGCACTTGACGATGAATTTGCAAAAGATCTTGGAGAATTCAAAAGCTTAAAAGACTTAAAAGAAAAAATAAAAAAGGAAATGATTTCCTCAAAAGAAAAGGCAGCAAAACAAGACATGGCAGAGGAAATTATGAAAAAAATATCTGATAAGTTAAGTATTGGGCTCCCAGAAACTCTCGTAGAACAGGAGTACATGGCAATCATGAGACGTCTTCTTTCTTCCCGTACCCAACAGGACATAAAAAAAGAAGATCTAGAACAATTAAAGGGTGAAGGAAAGAAAAAAGCCGAACAAAACCTCAAGAATCATTTAATCCTAAAGAAAATAGCTGAGAAAGAAAGCCTGAAGGTGTCTGATCAAGAAATGCACGAAGAGTTCAAGGAAATAGCAAAAGCGAACAACCTCCCCCTGACGCAAGTTATAGATAGTGTGAATAAAGAAGGGAAAAGAGAAGAGCTAAGAAGCAGCATTCTCTTTAAAAAGACAGTTGACTTTTTAGTTGAACACGCTATAATAGAATGATCAGTATCTCATGATTTGAATCCCCCGATGCTCAATCAAGTAAGGAATGAATTAAATTTTCATAAATTGAAATAAACTACTGGAGTATTTAAATGCAAGATTCCCGCAGCTCCTCTGAAATTTTGAAAAATATTTCTTTAATCCCCTTAAGAGACGTCGTAGTTTTCCCTTCGACCTTAGTTCCTTTCATCATTGGTCGCGCTTCATCTATCCAGGCCCTGGAAACAGCCATGGAAAAAAATAAGATGATATTCCTATCTGCCCAGATGGATGCGTCTTTAGATGATCCAGGCCCGAGCGATATCTATTCTCTGGGTGTAATGGCCAAAGTTATCCGGGCGATCAAAATGGACAATAAAAATGTCAAGGTTATCGTTGAGGGAAAAACAAGAGGAAGAATCATTGAATTCTTAAGCACCACACCCTATTATCAGGTCCTGGCTAAAGAAATAAAAGAAATTGAGGGAGACCCCGCCGAGACAAAAGAACTGCTAAAAAGAGTTTTGACCCTTTTCGAAGATTATTTAAAGCTCAGCCAGAATGCAAATTTTGAATCCATCATTCCAGCTTTAAGGGACAACAGTCCTGATAGGATTGCTGATATAATATCCTCCCACCTCTATCTTCATTTAGAAGAAAAACAAAATCTACTGGAGACGATTAATAGCTTAGAAAGGATAAGAAGGCTTAATTTCATCTTAGAAAACGAAATTTTAAAAATTCATTCAAGATTAAAACAGGATGGAAAAAAATACAGCCGGCGGAAATCTCCCTTCGCCGACCCAGGCCAAAAAGTTTTTCCCACTGGATTAGGTTATAGAAAGGAAGATCAACCAAACGAAATCGAGGAGCTGAGACAGAAGGTCGCTAAGGCCAATATGCCCAAGGATGCAGAAGAGAAAGCTTACAAGGAAATAGAAAGGCTGGAGGCAATGCCCCCGATGTCAGCAGAAGCCACAGTCTGTCGAAATTACCTGGACTGGCTCATATCTCTTCCCTGGACGAAAAAATCAAGAGAGAAAAGGAACCTGAAAGAAGCGGAGAAAATTTTAAATGAAGACCATTATGGATTGGATAAAGTCAAAGAAAGGATGTTAGAGTACCTTTCCATCCGCCAACTCGTGAAAAATCCCAAGGGTGTAATCCTGGGTTTCATCGGCCCTCCTGGAGTAGGGAAGAGCTCCCTTGGCCGTTCAATCGCCAGAGCAACAGGAAGAAAATTTGTTCGCCTTTCGTTGGGAGGAGTCAGAGATGAGGCTGAAATTCGGGGGCACAGAAAAACATATATCGGTTCACTTCCCGGAAGAATTATCCAGATGGTCAAAAGAGCTAAAACAAAGAACCCTGTATTCCTACTTGATGAAGTTGATAAGATGAGCATGGACTTCAGGGGAGATCCCGCATCTGCATTGATGGAAGTCTTGGATCCTGAACAAAACAGCACTTTTTTGGATCACTATATAGATACTGATTTCGACCTCTCCCAGGTTATGTTTATCGTGACGGCAAATATGCTCGAACCCGTCCCGCGGCCTTTGTTAGATAGGATGGAAATCATCCGGCTTCCCGGTTATACAGAGGATGAAAAACTACAGATAGCCAAACATTTCTTATTGCCTAAGCAAATGAAAATTCATGGTCTTAAAAAGCATAACATCAAAATTACTGACAAAGCTTTTATGAAACTCATTCGTGACTACACCAGAGAAGCTGGGGTGAGAAATATAGAACGTGAAATAACTTCAATTTGTCGGAAGGTAGTGAAAAAAGTCGTTTCAAAGGGTAAATCTCACGAAGAAAAAGTAAATCCTAGGAATTTGGAAACATATCTAGGAATTCCAAGGTTTAGACGAGCAGAGATAGATAAAAAAGATGAGATTGGAGTGGCTATAGGAATGGCCTGGACAGAATTTGGAGGAGAGCTTTTAACGTTTGAGACCACAAAGGTTCATGGAAAAGGAAACTTTACTCTAACCGGACATCTTGGAGAAATCATGCAGGAGAGCGCTCAAGCGGCGTTTAGTTATGTCAGGGGAAAAATATTTGAGTATAACATTGCCAAGGACTTGCACAAAAACTACGATATTCATATTCACGTTCCTGAAGTCGCAATTCCTAAAGAAGGACCCTCTGCCGGAATAACGATCGCTACTTCCATAATATCTCTCCTCGCAGAAATTCCGGTAAGTAAAAAAGTGGCAATGACCGGAGAGATTACCCTAAGAGGAAGAGTTCTTCCTGTTGGCGGCATAAAAGAAAAACTACTGGCAGCTCACCGCGAAAGAATAGAGGAAGCCATTCTTCCACTCGATAACAAGCCTGATTTAAAAGATTTACCAAAAAACGTAAAAGAGGATATTAAAATACATTTCGTAGAGAACATGGACGAGGTCTTAGAAATAGCCTTAACCAAAGAATTGCCGATAACGCCAAAAAAGAAAAAAATTGCCGCTTCCTCTGATCTTCCCAAGGGCGAAAGGGAAGGGGGAGGCCCTCAAGAGCCACCCGTAACTCATTAATATTGAAGAATTAAAATTTTTTCCATTAATTCAATATAAGATAACCGTCTAAAAATTAAACAGAAGAGAGGTAAGTAAAATGAAAGAGTTCAATTTAGCTGAACTTGAAGAAAAGAAAATTTCAGATTTATTTAAAATTGCTGGAGAGATAGGTCTTACAGATTATGAAACTGAGGATTCAAACAAGCACAACCTCGCTTTCAGAATTTTGGAAGCCCAAGCTAAAAAAAATGGCATGCTTTTCTCCGAGGGAGTACTTGAATGTCTCGATGACGGATTTGGATTTCTAAGAGCACCTGAATTCAGTTATTTGCCCAGCCATGATGATATCTATGTTTCTCCTTCGCAGATTCGAAAATTCCAACTCCGAACAGGCGATACGATCTCAGGAATTGTCCGCCCACCTAAAAATGGAGAGAAATATTTCGCCCTTATCAAAATCGAAGCTACTAATTTCGCCCATCCTGACGTCGTTCTTGAGGCAAGAAGGAATGTGAAGTTTGACAATCTCACTCCTCTTTACCCTTTTGAAAAAATCAAGTTAGAGGATGGTAACAAAAAAAATCTCAACGCCAGAGTGATGGATCTCCTGACTCCGCTGGGAAAAGGACAGAGAGGACTGATTGTCTCTCCACCTCGAGCCGGAAAAACGACGCTTTTAAAAACAATTGCCAAATCCATCGAAAAAAATCATCCTGAAATTTTTCTCGTTGTCCTTCTAGTTGCAGAGCGTCCTGAAGAGGTTACAGATTTTCAGAGAAGCATTAACGGAGAAGTCGTCGCTTCTACCTTTGACGAACCGCCAATACGAAATGCTCAGGTTGCTAATATTGTTCTTGAAAAAGCAAAAAGGCTTGTGGAAATTAAAAAGGATGTTACCATTTTGCTCGACAGTATAACACGTTTAGCAAGAGCTCATAATGCGATTATTCCCCCCTCAGGAAAAGTACTTTCTGGAGGAATTGATGCAAACGCACTCAATAAGCCAAAGAAGTTCTTTGGTTCAGCAAGAAAAGTTGAGGAAGGTGGAAGTCTGACAATAGTTGCTACTGCCCTGATTGACACTGGAAGCCGAATGGATGAAGTCATATTTGAAGAATTCAAGGGAACGGGCAATATGGAGATTAATCTGGATAGAAGGCTTGTAGACAAAAGGTTGTTCCCAGCTATTGATATTACCCGCTCTGGAACAAGAAAAGAAGAACTCCTTATCAAGGATAAAGATCTCAGCAGAATATGGATATTAAGGAAAGTTCTAAGTCAGCTCGGCGAGGTTGAAGCTATGGAGTTACTTCAAGATAAAATGTCAAAAACAAAGACTAATAATGAATTTTTAGATGCCATGAGCAAAGGTTAATATGAAAGTGGCGGGCTAAAAGTCAGAGCCCGTATCAAAGCATGTTAGCTAAATCCCGCAGAATCTCTCAAATATCTTTTAAAAGCCAAATTTTTAAATATTCCTTAATCTTGCCATTCTGAGCCAGATCATCATTTATCAGATTTCAACTACACAATAGGGGAGAGGTATATTTGAATAAGGCCTCATTTCTTATTACGACACTTGCAGCACATCTAAGTTATTGTAATTAAATAACTTAAACTCTCCTTGCGAAGAGAAAATGCAGAAGCGGATGCAATATTCGTTTAAAATTTTTGTTGAAATCTACGGTCAAATCTAAATAATAGTGAAGTGTAAAAATACGACAACAGATCTTATCCCTCTGTTTAATCAGACCTTGGAATCGTATTTTTTTTCATCAAGGAGGTCCTAAATGAGAAAAAACGCTAAATTTCTGCGGGCTATTCATATTCATCTCACACTGGTGATTATTGGTTTGATTTTTCTGGCCCAGATCAGCATTGCCCAAAAAAAGATCACGTCTCCCCAGGAATTCTTTGGATTCGAGCTCGGCAGCGATAGAAAAATCGCACGCTGGGACAAAATCGTCGACTACTTTACAGTTCTGGAAAAAGAAACCAATAAGCTCAAGGTCATTAACATGGGACCGTCCACGATGGGCCATCCCTTTTTGCTGGTCATCA